>JAMONG010000234.1 GCA_027066595.1 Sulfurovum sp. | reverse complement strand
GGCATGGAGTTTAATGATACTAAGAGATTGCTGCTCAAAAATGACTTCAAATCCACTTTCAAGTTGCTCTTTGTCTCTTTTTAGGTATTCAAAACTACGTTTAATCCCCTCTTTATACTCTGACATAAGTGCATCTGAGAATTGATGTCTAAATTTGTTACGCTCATACTTCTCATCACTGTTACTATCATCTATGAAATAGGACAGGTCATTGGTTTTTAGGTAGTGCAGTAACTCCTCTTTACTGTAGCTAAGTAAAGGGCGTACCAAGGTGTAGTTTTTTCTTTGAGAAATAGCTTCAAGACCTAATAATTCAGAAACACCAGCACCTTTGGTTAGACGCATGAGTAGCCACTCAAGAGAGTCATTAAGTTGATGAGCGGTGATGATGTTGTCATAACCCTCGATGGTTACAAGTGACTCAAAGAACTCATAACGGAAGTCTCTGGCTTGTTTTTCAAAGTGAGTGGAAAATGTGGGTGCTTTGATGGTATGGCAAAAAAGTTTATGTTTTTTTGCTAGTTTTTTTGCGTGGGCTACTTCTTCTTTACTTTGTGCTCTCATGCCATAGTCTACGATGGCGATGTCAAATTTGATGTGGTTTTCTATGAGTAGGAAAAAGAGGGTGGAGGAGTCTATACCTGCGGAGAATGCTAAGAGGTTTTTTTTATTTGTAAGGGTAGGAAGACAAGATGTCAGGGTTGGAAATTGCATGATACTCTTTTTGTAATATTATAGCATACGTAGGTGCGACCATGTCGCACGCCAAAAGGTTATTTTTAGAAGAGACCCAATCTAAATTACCAAGTATATTAAACCGAGATTAGACGTGTGACATGGTCACACCTACGGAAGCAAGGTAGCTAATAATTGAGAACCTGCTAATTCTGTTACTTTTGCTTCGTAGAGTTTTCCATACTCAACTTTTAGTTCTGAAGTGTCGTTGATGAGTATCTCTCCATCTATGTCTACTGCCCAGTTGAGAGGTCTTGCAGAGAGTAGGTACTCATGTTCGTCGCTTTCTCCATCTATGACAACTGTGAGTGTTTGTCCTATCATTTTTTTAAGTGAGGCTTTTGTATTTTCTTCAGCGATTTGACCTAATATATTAGCTCTTTCGTCTATCGTTTCTTGAGGTACTTGTGTTAGGGTGTAGGCTGAAGTGGTTTCTTCATTTGAGTAATGAAAAGTGTTAAATCTGTCAAACTCAAAGTCCTTCATAAAGTCACAAAGTTTTTCAAAACTCATTTCACCCTCACCTGGGTGACCTGCGATGAGAGAGGTACGTAAAAAGGCATTGGGTTTTGACTTCATGTGTGCTAAGAGTGCGATGGTTTGTCTCTCACCAAAACCACGTTTCATGGTTTTGAGCATAGGGTTATCTATGTGCTGGATGGGCATGTCGTAGTAGGTTTGGAAGACCGTTGAATCTGCTATGGTATCTATGAGTTCAAAAGTAGTTGTACTTGGGTAGAGGTACAAGATACGTGCAGACGTTACCCCCTCTACAGTTTCAACTGCTTTTACAAGTTCTATAAGCCCATCACTCATCTTCATGTCACGTCCGTAGCTAGAACTGTCTTGTGAGATGAATGAGAAGTCATAGTAGCCATCTTTGACTAGCATCTCTACTTCTTTGACGATGGAAGAGAGTGAACGTGAATGTAGTTTACCTTTAAAACTAGGAATAGCACAGAAAGAACACGCTTGGTTACACCCCTCTGCTATCTTGATGTAGGCATGGTAGTTTGACCCTGTGATGACTCTGCCACTTGCCTCTGTAGCTAAGTAGACTTCAGGAGAAAAGGTACTTTGTTTTGAAGCGATGAGTTCATCTATCTTCTCGTAGTCGCCTACACCTGTAAAGATGTCTATTTCAGGCATATCTGCTTGTAACTCTTCACGGTAACGTTCAGTCAGACAACCAGACATCACTAAGATGGAGTTTTCCTTACGTTCATCGTGTAAGTTAAGTACGGTATTGATACTCTCTTCTTTTGCAGCATCGATGAACCCACAGGTATTGACGATGATGACATCAGCGATGGTATTGTCATCTGTGATTTCATACTCTTTAAGACGACCGAGCATCACTTCTGAATCCACAAGGTTTTTGGTACAGCCAAGGCTTACTAGGTGTAGTTTTTTACGGTTTGACATAAGGAACTTCTTTATAGTTGGTATTTATTTAGACTTTTGCAGCATTATAGCAAAATGTAGAGTGTAATGTATAAGATTGAAAAAATGTAAATGATTTAAAAAAGAAAGTAGTTAGAGCTTAGGCATAAAGCCTAAACTCTAAAGGGTGATACAGTTTAAGAAGTGATTCTTAGAAGTTGTATCTTGCCCAGAAACGTACGAAGTTGTTTGAATCTTCATCAACTGTTTGTCTGTCTCTGTTTGTTAGAACATAAGCAGCAAAGAAAGTTGTGTTTTCTGTAAGTTTAGTTTTGTATGTTAAGTCAAACTCGTATGGGTTTGGACCAAATGCAGAACCAGTTTCACCTTTTTCAGGACTGTTGTTATCCATACCTTGACCATAAGCAACACCTATTTTACCACCAAGTAGTTTTGCACTTGCCGCAACTTTGATCCAGTCAGAGTTTTGAGCTTGGTGATTACCAATGTTGTTAAGAACTTGTTGTGTGTAAAGTGGAGACTTGATACCAAGACCTGGAGATGGATGTTGGATAGTTGCCAAGTTTGTGATTCTTAATGGACCATCTACCGTAGAATATGCTACAGAAGCATTGATCATACCAAGTTTAGCACCTACTTTTGCACCAAATGCAGTTGTGTCATCTAGTGTATCAGCAGTAATTTGTCCACCTTGTACTGCAAAAGTGAATGAAGAAGCTTTATATTTAGCATCTCCCCAAAGGATGTTTGCATCATTACCTTCACCTACCATATCTGGAGCATAGTAGTATGTACCTGTAAGTGTTAAGTTAGAAACAGATTTGTTTTGTGCTGTTAACATATGGATAATACCAACAGTATTTCCTTTAGTAAGGTCCATTCTGTCCCAGTTATCAAGGTTACCAATACTAGAGTTTGTTCTACCAACTGCAGCATATACAAGTGTAGTATCTGGAAGGTCAGTGTTTACTACTAAAGCAGCTTCCATTGTGTTTTTGAACATTTGCCAACCCTCAGAGTATGCAAATGGAGAAAGTGATTTTGGAAGTGTTTGACGACCTACTTTAATCATTGTGTTACCAATTCCATATGTAAAGTAAGCTTGTGAAATAGTTGCAGAACTTACTTGTGCATCACCACCACCGATGAATGGGAAAGCAAAGTTGTTTGCTGTATCTGGGATATTTGTAAGAGTAGAACTTTGTTGAACTGCTGATACTTCAAGACCTACACCAAAACCTGCAAATAAATTTTTGTTGATTGCTCTAAGTTGTAAACCAAGTGCTGCATATGTTGTGTCTTCAGAAAAAAGATCTTTTGTTCCGTGAGAATCTACAGTTTGCGTATATGCAACTGCTTGTCCATTAAATTCCCAAGCTGAAGTGTTTTCAACTACTGCTGGTGCTTCTACTACTGGCTCAACTGGAGCGATATCTCCACCAGCCATAATCATTGTTGACGCTACTACTGAAAGTAATAATGTTTTTTTCATTGTAATCTCCTTGAATTTTGTTTGAATACGAGAGTATTATATCATCTTATGTTTATAGATGTCAATAAAATTAATAAAAAGTTAATGGATAGTTAATATTTTGGGTAATATCGGTGTATACGGGGGTTAACTGGTAATGTTGATAAAGTCTAGCAATACACTATAGTTTATTTTAGGTTTTATTTTAAGGTAAAGTAAACAGATTTTCATATTTTTTTAGTGAAATATTAATGAAGTAAATATGGGATATTAAAATGAGATGGTGGCGCCAGACGGAATCGAACCGCCGACACAAGGATTTTCAATCCTTTGCTCTACCAACTGAGCTATGGAGCCACGACTTAATAGAGAAGACCTCTTGTTTAAGTGGATAGAATTATAACGCCTTAAACTTAAAAGATAGGCAAAAAATGTGTAAAAGAAGTAAAAAAGTAGAAAAAGTTTATTTTTCTAAATTTTTAACGAATTCCATAAATGTTTCTCCTCTGTACTTATAAGATTTGAACTGGTCAAAGCTTGCAGCTGCAGGTGAGAGAAGAGCCACACTTTTGCTGTCTAGTACAAGGGAAATATTTTTAACAGCTATATCTATAGTTTGAGACGCAACAACATCTATTTTGTAGGTTCGAGAAAGAGCTAAAAGTTTCTCAGAATTTTTGCCTATAGTATATAATGTAAGATTGAGTATTTTCATTTCTTCAAAAAGAGGAGCTAAATCTACTCCTTTATCATCTCCTCCGAGTATGAGATGTATGTGTTTGTCTGCATACCCTTTGACTGCTTGTAAGGTCGCATCTAGGTTGGTGGCTTTTGAGTCGTTTACCCAAAGTCTGTGTTGTGCATCGTAAAAC
Organism: Sulfurovum sp.; assembly: GCA_027066595.1. Taxonomy (GTDB): domain Bacteria; phylum Campylobacterota; class Campylobacteria; order Campylobacterales; family Sulfurovaceae; genus Sulfurovum. The sequence continues at coordinate 3,101 of JAMONG010000234.1, read as the reverse complement.
TCTTCTTGACGATGGGCATCACGTTTAAAGTTGTTAAGTAGGTCATAGTCTGTCTCATCAAAGAGTACTTTGGTGATGGCTAGTGAAAGTAGTGCATCTTGTAAAAAAGCACCCTTGTAGTGAAGTTTTGAGGCATCTAGGTTAAAATAATCACTGACAAAAGCATCGCTGTCATACTCCACCACAAAGGCATCGGTTTTAGGTACGTTGAGTCCTTTTGGGATGAGGGCTAGTTCTCCCTCTTTCATGGTAAGTAGGGGTCTAAGTTTATCCGTCGCATACTTCTCTACTGTACCATGCCAGTCAAGATGGTCTGGAGTGATGGGTAAGAGTAGATAGATGTTAGGTGAAGCAAACCGTGTATGGTGCAAGGCAAAAGAGCTAGACTCTAGTACCCATATCGGTGCATTAGTATCAAGCTCGGCTAAAGGCGTGCCTATGTTTCCTCCACTCACTGCCCCTCTTTTTTCTAAAAGATGTGTGAGCATTTGTGTGGTGGTGGTTTTACCATTTGTACCGCTTATCCAAATGCTAAAAGGCATCTCTTTTGCAAAATAGTCATACTCACTTAAAAGGTTTTTTGCTTTTTGGATGAGTGGATGTTTTGGGGGTAGGCTTGGCGTGGTAACTTCTAGGCGACTCTCATCGGGGTTAAAAAGGTGTGAGGGCTTAATGGTATTGTTGTTTTCATCTGTGTAGGTTGCTGTGCACTTGTCATCATAAAAAGAGCACCCTCCACCTAGTTTTTTAGCGATTGCTTTGGTGGTGAGTCCATATCCAAAGAGTGTGGGCTTGTTCATATAAACCTACACTTATCTAAATTTAAATGAAATGAGTGCAAGAATATTAGCAATAAAAGCTATCATCCAAAAGCGTACGATAATCTTGTTTTCAGCCCATTTTTTGAGTTCAAAATGGTGGTGTATAGGTGCCATAAGGAAGATGCGTTCTCCACGAAGTTTATAGCTTCCTACTTGTAAGATAACTGAGAGTGTCTCTATCACAAAAATGATACCGATTAATATAAGCAGTACTTCACTTTTACCAAGAATAGCAAGATAGGCGATAAACCCACCGATGGCTAAACTCCCTGTATCTCCCATGAAAACTTCTGCAGGGTAAGCGTTGTACCAAAGAAAACCAAGAAGACCACCAGAGAGAGCTGCTGCAAGTATCATCACTTCACCTACGCCCTTAATATTAGGTATAAGGAGATACGAAGAGAAGATGGCATGCCCTGTCACATAGACGATAACGCCTAAGGTAAAGAGTGCGATGACAGAGGGAACAGTGGCTAAACCATCTAACCCATCGGTAAGGTTAACTGCATTGGTAGTGGCTAAAAATACAAGTACCCAAAATGGAATAGCGGCATAACCCAAGTCAAAAAGAGGTGTTTTTAGAAAAGGGACATAAAATTCTGTAGGAAAACCACTGTAGATAAGAATACCTGTGGCTAAAGTGGCAACCAAAGCTTGTAAAAACATTTTACCTCTAGGGGTAAGACCTTCTAAGTTGTCTCCAGAGAGTACTTTGCCTAAATCATCTTTAAAACCTACCAGACTAAAACCAACGAGAGTGATAATCCCTCCGATAATGTAAGGATTTGTTAAATCAACAGTAAGGAGTGCGGCGATAAGCGTAGCGCCTAAAAAGATAGCTCCACCCATGGTAGGGGTATGACGTTTACCTTCATGTGCAGGAACATATTTGCTTATGGGTTGGTTAGCATTTTTAGACAAAGCCCAAGCAAGATACTTTGGCATCACAAAAAGAGTGAGTATAAATGCCACCATAAAAGCTAGCCCAGCACGTACGGAAATGTATCCAAAAAGATTAATGTCTAAGAGTTGTGAGAGTTCGTATAGCATAGATGTCTTTCATTAAAGATTTAGAAAGTTTATTCTACTATTATTTCAATTAAATAATGTATCGGGATAGGTAGATGGATAACAATAAGACGATTTTAATTATCACAGATGGTATCGGGTGTAAACCAGACAGTACGTGTAATGCATTTAAAGATGCAACAAAACCAACGTATGATATGCTTTTTAAAGAAGCTCCACGTGCCCTTATCTCTACACATGGTTTAAGTGTAGGGCTACCAGAAGGACAGATGGGTAACTCTGAAGTAGGGCACATGACCATAGGTTCTGGGCGTATTTTGTATCAAGATTTGGTTAAGGTGTCACTAGCCCTTGAAGATGGGAGTATAGAAACAAATGAAGCGTTAAATGCTACACTAGAAAAAAGTGAGAGAGTGCATCTTATAGGGTTACTTTCTGATGGTGGGGTACACTCCCATATAGAGCATACCATCGGGCTTGCCAAATGGGCAAAAAGCAGAGGTAAAAGGGTATTTTTACACCTTATTACCGACGGGCGTGATGTTAGCCCTACTTCGGCTAAAACGTATGTGGAACAGATAGAAGCGATATGTGACGAAGATATCTCTATAGCAACTATAGGTGGGCGTTTTTTCACAATGGATAGAGACAACCGTTGGGAGAGAGTGGAAAAAGGCTACAAAGCTATGGTGATGGCTACACCAAAGACTGAGCTAAATGCCATAGCATACATAGATGAAAGTTATGCCAAAAATGAGTTAGACGAGTTTTTAGAACCTGTGGCTCTCAATGGATATGATGGGATGAGAGAAGATGATGTGGTCATTGTGACCAATTTCCGTTCTGACAGGGTACGTGAAATAACCACAGCACTGGGTAGTCAAAACTTTGATGGGTTTGAAAGAGCATTTATCCCCCTTCATATTGCAACGATGACAAAATATGATAGCTCTTTTGAGTTTCCTATACTTTTTCCAAAAGTTGCCCCAGAAAATACACTTGCCCAAGTAGTAAGTAAAGCAGGACTAAAACAGCTACACACAGCAGAAACAGAAAAGTATGCACATGTCACATTCTTTTTAAATGGTGGCATAGAAGAGCCTTACATCGGTGAGAGTAGAGTGCTCATACCAAGCCCAGATGTAAAGACTTACGATATGAAACCAGAAATGTCTGCACCAGAGGTAGGAGAAGCCGTAGGTACTGCGATGGATGAAGCCTACGATTTCATAGTGGTAAACTTTGCCAATG
>JAMONG010000233.1 GCA_027066595.1 Sulfurovum sp. | reverse complement strand
GAGATATTTATAGGGATTGACTTTACAAAACATGAAGAGATAAATAAGATACTTAAGCATCCAAAAAATAATTGCTTTGTACTCTATCCGACACAAAACAGTATCAATCTAAATGAAGAAAATATTGCTCAAAAAGATAAAAGTACCGTACTCTTTCTCATAGATGCTACCTGGCCTTGTTCTCGTGCCATGCTTCGAGAAAGCCCAAACCTAAATGCCCTACCAAAAGTAAGCTTCACACATATAAAAAGCTCTGAGTTCAAATTTAAAGAGCAACCAAATGCGTATTGTCTTAGTACGATGGAAAGTACACTTTGCATCTTAGAACTGCTTAATATGCATCAAATAGAAGAGATACAAAAAGAGAAACTAGAACAGTTCCTCTCTCCTTTTAGACAGATGGTAGAGTACCAAAATGCCTATACGGAAGTTAATAGATAGTTCCATACACCTGCTCAGCTATTAATCTAGCTCCTTCTTCATTGGGGTGTAGGTTATCAGGAAAGAGAGAGATTTGATTGACAAGTGCTGTATAATTATCAATAATACGTAAACCTTGGTTGGAAGCAACTTGTCTAATGCTAGGTATCACTTCATTGATGATACGATCATTGGTAATGCCATAGACAACATCATACACAGGTGTAGGATATGACAGATAGATAATTGGCTTACTTGGAAGATTTTTATATAATTCAATCAACTCTTCATAATCAGAGATAAAACTACTGTTATTTTCCCAATTTTCAGGTCTTGCATCATTTGTACCAAACATGATAACAACAATATTTGGATTATAATTAAATGAAGCAGATATCTGTGATGTATTCCAGTAAGAGAGTGTTCCATTTTTCATGACGGTTGCAGACTCTTTACCAAAGTTTTGTACTGTATATCCTTCTCCAAGCATACCCGACAACTGAGTAGGATAACTTTCTTCATCTGAGAGTCCTACCCCTTCAGTAATACTATCACCTACACAGGCAACACGCAATGGATTATCTGTAGAAGCAGTTGTAGATGCTGTATTTTGTGTGGTAATCTCTATAGATTCACATCCAGTAAATAATAAGATAAGTGATGTAAAAATAGTCAGTTTAAAAAATATATGCATTATATATTTTCTTCAATTAACGTAATTACTTTTTTGATTTCATCCTCTGAAACTTTACCAAACTTTTTATAAATTAGTTTTCCTTTTTTATCAAAAATAAGTATATCAGAGTTATCATCAGCAAGATTCCATTCTTTTACCAACACTTTCTTTTTGTCTTTCACATAAGTGGTATCAGGGAACTCTTTTTGTTTTGCTTTTAGTTTTGATTCTATAACCATATTTGGTAACCATGTAGCCGCCAAGTTGACTATGGCAACAGAACCATACTTCTTTCTGTCAAAATGACGTTTTTTAAGTGCTGCACTCAAGGCACTATTTGTATCTTTTTCATCAGGGTCAACATAAAAAACCACATGTACTTTCTTTTTTAAAAGTGAAGAGTCCCAAGCATTTCCATCTGTT
>JAMONG010000232.1 GCA_027066595.1 Sulfurovum sp. | reverse complement strand
AACAACAGGTACTTTCGTATCTTTTATAGTAATCTCGTTAAGGCTTGCTGCCATAAGTAGTCCTTGTAGTAATAGTAGTAAAATCAATAATTTTTTCATTCGCTCTTCCTCTTCAATCACGCAACGCGTGCTCTTGTTGTGGCGAACGCCCTTGAAAGCGGAGCGATTCGAGAGCCACAACGATTTTTGCTTACTTTTTCTAAAAAAGTAAGGAGAATAACAACGCCACAATAATCATAAAGGGCAATCAAGTAAACAGTTTAAAACCTCTCCAAAATATCATAAGCCGTATTACGCTTAGCAGGATTCTCCCCCACATCACGTATCAACCTTATCATCTCTTCTTGGTTCATCTCATTTTTAGCCCCTGCTGCTGAGACCACATTCTCTTCCATCATAGTAGACCCTAAATCATTGGCTCCAAAAAGCAGTGCCATTTGCCCAATGTAAGAGCCTTGTGTGACCCATGAACTTTGAATGTTAGGTACATTATCTAAAAACAGACGTGCCACTGCCAAGTAACGTAAGTACTGATTAGGTGTGGTCTTCGTAATGGTAGGAAGCTCCCGTTTAAGCTGTGTATGGTCACTTTGGTAAGACCACATGATAAACGCTCTAAACCCACCTGTTTCATCTTGTAGCTGACGCACATAGTCCCAATGTTCTACTATCTCACGTATGGTCTCTACTGTACCATACATCATCGTAGCTGTAGACTTAACGCCTAGTTTATGTGCTTGACGATGTACTTCAAGCCACTCATCTTTATCATGCTTTTTAGGTGCTATGATGTCACGTACTCTGTCAGAGAGTATCTCAGCTCCTGCACCAGGTATAGAGCTTAAACCCTTATCTCTAAGCCGTCTAATCACTTCAGATATACTAATCTTAGAACGGTTGGCAATGTAGTCTATCTCGATAGACGAAAAACCATGAATCGTCACTTGCGGATACTTCGTTGAAATGTGTTCTACTAAGTCTTCATACCACTCTATCTCAAGTTTTGGATGTACCCCACCTTGAAATAGAATTTGTGTTCCACCTATGGCAATGAGTTCATCTATCTTCTCATCTATCTCATCAAAAGAGAGTATGTATGCATCTTCTTTCTTTTCATGGGTGTAAAAAGCACAAAACTTACAGTCTACCCAACAGATGTTAGTATAGTTGATATTTCTGTCTACCACAAAAGTAGTCACCCCTTTAGGATGCATTTCTTTTTTACGAGCCAATGCCATTTTTCCTAAAGTTTTGAGGTCAGCTTTTTCTATAAGCTCTACTGCCTCGTCTATGGTCATACGTTTTGTTGTAGGTGCGGTACGACTCGTCATTTAGTGACTCGCTTGTATTGCATTTTAATGCTTATCATACTTTACTTTTCTTCTTCTTGTTTTGGGTCTTCTACTTTCTCGCTATCATCATTCGACACTTCTTCTTTTGGTTCTTCTACTTTAGCAGTGTCCTCTTTCGACTTTTCTACTTTTGGCTTACCCAAAGCATCTAGGACACCATTTATGAACTGAGGAGACTTATCATCCGCAAGTTTTTTAGCAAGTTCCACTGCTTCGTTAATGATGATAGCTTTATCAGTCTTGGCTACAAGTATCTCGTATGCACCCAGTCTCAAAATAGCTTTTTCAACTTTACCGATGCCGTCATAATCCCAGTCAGTTAAATGTTCATCTATCTCTTTGTCTAACATTTCAAGATTTTCTACCGTACCAGAAAAAAGTGCGTTTGAAAACTCTCTTTGTTTGTTACGTATTTTACCCTCTTCTAGTATCTCATCAGAAAAGTTAGCGATATTTTGATTACCCAAATCATAGGCATAAAGTAAGCCTACAACTGCAGTACGTGCTTGGTGACGTGTTGCCATCGACTACCCTAACTCGTCATATAGATTCATAAGTTCAATAAGTCCAGCCATTGCTTCGCCACCTTTGTTTCCTGCTTTTGTTCCTGCACGTTCTATCGCTTGTTCGATGCTATCTACAGTCAATACACCAAAGGTTACTGCTCTTCCATGTTTTAGTCCTACTGTCGCTACACCCTTCGTTGCCTCAGCAGAGATGTAGTCAAAATGAGGCGTCGCCCCACGAATTACTGCACCCAAACAACATACTGCATCATATTTACCAGATGCCAACGCTTTGTCTAGTGCAAAAGGGATTTCAAATGCTCCTGGTACTAAAATAAGGTCTAAATCTTCTACATTCCCACCATGTCTTGCATACACATCTTGTGCACCTTCTACAAGTCTATCTGTGATAAAGTGATTAAATCTCCCATTTATAATCGCTACTTTTTTGCTTTTGTTAACTTGTAAGTTACCTTCTACTGTTTTCATGTTTTTCCTTAGATATTTTTATTAAATTCACAGAAATGTGTTTTTTGGTAAATGCACTCTATCCTCAAAGAGGACGCTTGCGTTTGCATTTAGCGAAAAACACATTTGTGTGATAACATTATTGTTATTCTACTATGCTTTGTATTGCTTCTATCTGTTTCATGAGACTATTGAGTTTATTTAGCTCTATCATATTTGGACCGTCACTTAATGCTACAGAGGGGTCAAAGTGCGTTTCAAAAAAGAAACCATCTACCCCTACAGCTGCCGCTGCTCGTGAAAGATACGGTACTAACTCAGAGTCTCCACCACTTGTAGCTCCACCGCTTGCAGGCTGTTGTACAGAGTGTGTCGCATCAAAAATCACAGGAGCAAACTCACGCATGGTTTTTAACCCTCGCATATCTACCACTAAGTTACCATAGCCAAAACTGCTTCCTCGTTCTGTAAGCCAAACCTTATACTTTTGAGCATTTTCATAAGTGGCATCACCCTCAAAACCTCTGGTTTTAAGCACTTTCTTTACAGAGTGCTCCATCGCAGCAGGGGCTAAAAACTGCCCTTTTTTGATGTTTACCACCGCTGATGTTTTTGCAGCTGCTACAAGCAGGTCTGTCTGACGACATAAAAAAGCAGGTATTTGAAGAACATCTGCTACCTCAGCCACACTTTTTGGCTGTGTGTAGTCATGTACGTCAGTTAAGATTTGGTACCCAAACTGCTCTTTGACCTCTTGAAGCATCTTAAGACCTTCTTCCAAACCTGGACCTCTAAATGAATCTAAAGAGGTACGGTTTGCCTTGTCAAAACTCGCTTTAAAGTAAAACTCTTTTGTACAGTCTTCATGATACGTGCTAAGTGACTCTGCGATACGCATTACTGCGTCACGACTCTCTAGGACACAAGGACCTGCTATTAAAATCATCGATTACCTTTTGGTAGAGCCACAAGTAGCCCTGACATTATGACTAAGATTATACCCAAAGTTGTCCAAATATCAGGAATTGGGTCACCTAACATCACCCCAATCACTACTGCAAAGACAATGTTACTGTAACTTATCGTACCAACGATACCTGCTTTGGTAAGTTCATAGGCTTTGGTCATCAGTAGTTGTGACATCGTAGCAAAAATCCCCACGGCAGTCACATAACCCCACTCAACCCCTTGGGGCATGATAAATGTGGCAAACATCCAGTCAAAATTTTCTGAGACTGTGACATATGGAGTGATGAGCATTAAAAACAATGGTGCTACTGTACCCACACCCATAAACGACATCACAATGGCACGTGTGTCATAGTACTTTCTAAGTTCACGTATAGACGTGTATGCTAGAGCTGCCCCTATACCTGAAAAGATACCTAGAAGGTCATACTTATCAAAATTGCCACCTTCAGGTTGTGCAACTAACACAATACCACCAAACCCAATGACGATAGCAAGCAAGGCACTTTTATGTAACTTTTCACCTAAAAACAAATAGGCAAAGATAGCCACAAAGATAGGAGAAGTTTTGTTATAGGTTACTGCTTCACCTAAAGGGATATATGCCATGATGTAAAAGTAGGCTAAAAGTGCAGCAAACCCCATAGAACCTCTAAAGATGAGTAACCAAAACTTGCCACCTGTCTGTTTGAGTGGTACTTTCCAAATGGACAAACCTACCAATACTACCCCAAAGATATTTCTAAAAAAGGTCACTTCTACAGGGGGAAGTGTTTGGCTAACGACCTTTGCAAAACCTCCCATAAACGCAAAAGAGAGTGAGGCTAGAAGCATAAAAAGGATGCCTCTGTCCATGTTTTTTATATAGTGTTTCATTCTTCACTTTTCGTTATTGATTTTCTAAAATAGAGCCGAAGTGTAGCATATTTAAAGTCAGTCCACACGCTTCGCTCGTATATCTCCAAAAAAGATGACATCTTTTAAGACGGCTTGATTGGTAATGCCATCTTCATCTACACCCAACATAAGCCTACCCTCTTTACTTGAAAATATCTTCTGATGGATAATCGCTGTAGCATACCATGCGACATCTTTTCCTAAAACTTCTATATACTTATGTCTCTGTTTTTCCTTGGGAATAATAACCGTGACTTTTCCTTTTTGGTTCTCTGCTCCTATGGCTTTAAAGGTGTAGGTTTTTGCACTTCTCTTATCTGCTATGGCTCTGTCTAAGTTAAAATAGAGAGTGAGGAGGTCATCTTTGCTATAGAAGTCTAAGATAGTATCTTCCTTTGCAACGAGCTTACCCTTTTTAAATTTCTTATATATTTTTCTTACCTGCTTTTTTGTATGGTCTATATGGTACTCTTTTTGCATCTTAGTATTGCCATACGATTTAATGACTTGATAGACATCACTTACCATCAAACCTTGCTCCATATGCCCTGTAGAGATGTGTTGTTCTTTGCGTCCACGGCTTACATATTTTGCCAAGCCTGTTGCTACCAAATCTATATTTATTTTATAGCTATTTTTCTCTTTTTCAAGCAGTGCATTTGCTGTGCCTATCTTGCCTAAAATGCCATAGCTTACATCAAATTTTGCCTCTATTGACTTCGCTTCAAGTGTTAAAGAGAGTGTAAACAGTATTATAAATGAGAAAAAAATGTTTTTTAGCATCAAAAATCCTTATATTAAACACAAATTTTACTATAATTGCGTAAACAAATCGTAAGGATTTTAACACATGCCAACTTCAGAGAGTAATGCAACGAAAACCATCAATGTCATAGATGGTTTAGATATGGACTTAAACCACTTGGCACAAGACCTGCTAACACCCATCTATAACTCCTCTTATGGAAACTTTTTTGCCACAAGTATTTTAGATGTACCATTGGCACAGTGGATTGCTGCTATTTTGGTTTTTTTACTTATTTTGGGATTTCGTAAACTCTTTACCTCTGTCATAATGGTTGGGCTTCAACAGCTTACTAAACTCACCGACAACTACTATGATGACCGCATCATCTCTGCACTCAAAGCCCCTATACGTTTTGCCTTTGTGCTTGTGGGGATTCACCTCTTTTTTCTCATTATTTTTAAAGAAAACATGGTCATTAAAAATATCTTAAATACCCTCATCGTCTACGATATCTTCTGGGCGATACTCTCCATAGCAGAAGCACTTAGAAGTTTGGCACACAAGTTTGCAGGGAGGTTTTCTTCTGATTTGTCTAAAGAGGTAGGAAACTTTATGCTTACCATTTTAAAAATCCTTATCTCTGGTGTAGGACTTGGGGCAATGCTTCAAGTATGGGGCATCAATGTTACTGCACTTGTCGCCTCTTTAGGTATCGGTGGACTTGCCTTTGCTTTGGCTGCTAAAGATGCGGCTTCTAACCTCTTTGGCTCTTTTTCACTCCTAGCAGACAAATCCATCCGTATAGGAGAGTGGATAAAAGTAAACGGCGTAGAGGGTACTGTAGAAGACATCGGTATGCGTACAACGAAGATACGCTCTTTTGGAAAGTCACTCATCACTGTACCTAACCAAATCGTGGCGAACAACCCCATAGAGAACTTTTCACGGCGTGGGGTTAGGCGTATCAAGATGCGTATAGGGCTTACTTATGACACATCGAGCCAACAGATGCACAAGATAGTCGAAGAGATAAAATATATGCTCCACAGCCACGAACATATCGCCCAAAAAGAGACACTTTTAGTCAATTTTGAATCGTTTGGAGACTCTGCTCTTAACGTATTTATCTATACCTTTACCTCTACAGCAAACTGGGGAAAGTACTTAGATGTTCGTGAAGATGTCCACTTTAAGATTATGGAAATCGTGGAAGATAACGGCTCAAGTTTTGCTTTTCCTTCTCAATCTATCTATATTGAAGAGCATAAAAAAGAGTCTATTTAATATAGTAGTAACATATTTGGGTTATAATATAGACCTTTTATCATTTAGATTCAGTACCTAAGGAATATAACAATGCATATCATACAACGTCTCATAGTCTCGTCATTTGGCTTACTATTACTTATGGGTTGTGGAGGTAGTTCAGACAGTAGTTCAAAAAATACTTCTGCTTCCATTGATGTACTGGTACTCTATGACCAGCAAGTTGCATCATCATACAGCGATGTCTCTGCACGTATCTACCATCTTTTTGCTGTGAGTAACAATGTTTACAGAGACAGTGGAGTCAACATTACTCTCAATGTAAAACACATAGCCCCTTTTGATGCACAAGCTTACCCAGCACTTGAAGAGATGGCTAGTTCTGCTTCAGTTAGAGCCTTAAGAGCGGAGACTAAAGCCGATACAGTACTACTTTATCAAGTCAATCCAAATGGTGAGTTTGGTCTATGTGGTACAGCCTATGTTGCAAACTCTTATGCTGAACCTGCACACTTCATAGAGGCGATGTATGCCCAAGTAGCCATCAATTGTCCTGCTGATAGTACTGCACATGAGCTTGGTCATAACATGGGGCTTTTACACTCACATAGACAAGACGGAGCAAATCCTACCCCTTTCTCTTACGGTTTAGGACATGGGGTAGATAGACAATTTGCTACTATCATGGCATATGCACACAACTTTGAAACGAACAATCAAATTGCCAAGTTTTCCTCTCCTGAGTATGAATGTCTGCCTGGTTACCCTTGTGGTATCCCCATAGGTCAAAGTGGAGAGGCTCACGCTACTAAGGTACTTGAACTCATCGCTCCACAGATTGCTAGGCTCTATTAAATTATGTATAAATACCTTCTTGCCCTACTTTTTTTCATCATAGTAGGTGTAGGTGTGTGGAGTTTTAAAAACAAAACTTCACATACTGTACAAGCCAATACACTCGCAAACTTAGATGCTTCAAACATCAAAAAAAGTACACATGTCACGCAAGAAACACAGAAAAAAACAACCATCAAACCCACAACAGAGGCACAATCTTCTGTAAAACAAGAGAGCCTTGAGGAGAGCATACTTTATGAGTCCCTCTCATTAGACGAAGCAAAACTAAACACTGCTCCTCGTAAAAACATCACACCCCTTGGAGCGATACGCATCACCCAAAACATCTCAACACTTGAAACAGGTGACACACTTACTCTCCCCAACATAGAGGGAGAAGACTATACACTGTCTGTCAAATCTACCCACACCAACCCAGATGGCTCTACCTCTACTACGGCACAGTATGAAGATGAAGGCATCACCTACACTACCACTATCACACAATCACCCACAAGTAACTACATCAACCTAGCCACTGCCAACGGACTCTATGAAGTAGAAGCAAGCAACGACATAGGCTACATCTACAAGACTAACAC
>JAMONG010000231.1 GCA_027066595.1 Sulfurovum sp. | reverse complement strand
TGGTACAGAGAGCCAAGACTGGGCATCTATGCTCTACCGTATGTACCTGCGTTGGGCAGAACGTCGTGGCTTTAAAGTCGAAGTGCTTGACCATCAAGCAGGAGAAGAAGCAGGTATTAAAGATGTTTCATTTATGGTAAAAGGTGAAAATGCCTATGGTTACCTTAAAGTAGAAAACGGCATCCACCGTCTTGTACGCATCAGCCCTTTTGACAGCAATGCTAAACGACATACTTCTTTCTCTTCTGTAATGGTCTCTCCAGAGATAGACGATGACATCGACATCGTCATAGAAGACAAAGACATTCGCATCGACTCCTACCGTGCAAGTGGGGCTGGTGGACAGCATGTCAATACCACAGACTCAGCTATACGCATCACCCACGTGCCTACTAACATCATCGTGCAGTGCCAAAACGACAGAAGCCAACACAAAAACAAAGCCTCAGCTCTTAAAATGTTAAAGTCACGTCTCTTTGAATATGAAATGGCTAAAAAACAAGCTGCCATAGACGGCATAGAAAAATCTGAAATCGGTTGGGGACATCAGATACGCTCTTACGTACTACAACCCTACCAACAAGTAAAAGACACCCGTTCAAACATCCCATACACCAATGTAGATGCCATTTTAGATGGAGATATAGATAAGGTTTTAGAGGGTGTGCTTATCGCTCAGGCGAAGTAATCAGAAACGATACTTTACCTGTACCCCTTTGTACTCCCCATCAAGCACTGGTTCGATGCGAAGATTTTCATAGGGTGTTGTAAAATACCATGCACTCACAGCCCCAAGCAAAGCTCCAGCGACAACATCTCTGGTGTGATGACGATTGACCTGTATACGGCTATACCCTGTGTAGACAGCCCCTATGTATGCAGCGATAGCATACTCAAAACCATAACGCTTATGTATAAATGTCGCCCCTGACATCGCTGAAGAGGTATGCCCTGAGGGGAAAGAGTCTCTGTCATCATTGTCTGGACGTTTGGCTCTTATGGTGTATTTGAGTGCTACGGTGCTTACCATTGTTGTACCATACACCCAGTAAAACTCTTCTCTACCCTCTGCATCATCCATATAAAAAGTACTTCCATATGCTACCGCAGGTATGGCAAAGGTAAGAAAGTCTCCTATCTTTTCGGTGTTGCTTTTTGCCCATGTAATTTGGGGGAGTATCACTAGTAGTATAAGTAATTTTTTCACTCTTCATCCTCATCTTTAGAAGTATATTTACCTATTGTCTTAGTTACAACAAGTGCTGCTACAAAAGCAAGGAGTATCATACCTGCGGTATAGGCTGCATTCACGACATCTATTTTCATGTGATTTCCTTTAACATTTTATCTTCTAGCCTATAGGCTCTGTCACAACGTCCTGCCATCGTCTCATCATGTGTGACAAGCAGTAGCCCTGCACCTGTTTCTTTGATGTAGTCTAAGAGTACATCCATCACAAGTTTGGCTGTCTCTTTGTCTAAGTTACCTGTAGGCTCATCGGCGAAGATAATGCGTGGTTTTTTACTTAACACCCTTGCGATAGAGACACGCTGTTGCTGTCCACCTGAGAGTTCACCTATGCGTTGGTTCATGAGTTCTTTTATCTCTAGTTTCTCTAAAATGTCATCCTCTATCGTCTCGCCACTAAGCATAGAAGCTACCTTGATATTCTCCATCGAAGACATCCCTTTAAAGAGGTAATGAAACTGAAAGATAATCCCCACATCATAACGACGTAAAGCTTCTATGGCATCATCACTTAAACCATATAAATCATCACCAAAAAGTGTCACTTTCCCTTCATTGGGTTTCATAAAAGTAGAGAAGATATGCAAAAGTGTAGACTTACCAGAACCACTACGCCCAACAATAGCCGCACTTTGAGAGGGAGCTAATGTGAAGTCGATATCTGTAAAAAGTGTATAGTCAAAACTATGTGTTATATGGGTAGCTTCTAAAAGCATTTGAGACATAATAAACCTTGAAATAAATTAGGGTTATTTTAGCATAAAAATGAAGAAGAAAAATAAAATAATAGATTTAAACTAGTCTGCTAGTATTTGAGGGTTGTTTCAAAAAAAGTACTTAAAAATAAATAGTCTTCTGATTTATTGTAGATTTGGAGGTTGTGCTGAAGGAGTGTACGTACAGTACATGACTGAACGCACTCCTTCAAAGATGCGATGAAGCAGAAGAACTATTTGTTCATTTGTGCGGCTACTTCTGCGGCGAAGTCTTCTTCTTCTACTACGATACCCTCACCTACTTCAAGTCTAACAAAGTTTGTGATTTCAGCTGTACCGCCAGCTGCTTTAGCTTTATCTTCGATGTATTCAGCAACTGTTTTGCTGTCATCCATTACAAACTTTTGGTCAAGAAGACATTGTTCTTGATCAAGTGTTGTGTTGTCAGAAATAAATCTTGCAACTTTACCTGGAAGAATTCTGTCCCAGATTTTTTCTGGTTTACCTTCAGCTGCAAGTTCAGCTTTAAGTGCCGTCTCTACTTCTGCCATAACAGCATCTGTAAGCTGACTCATAGAGATGTACTGTGGTACATTCTTAAGTGTTTTACCAAGTCTTACAAGCTCTTCGTTCTCTTTTTCAATAGCAACGATTCTACCTTTAGTCTCTTCTTCAACATATGAAGCATCAAAATCTTTGTAAGAAAGTGTAGATGGACTCATAGCTGCTGCATGCATTGCGATTTCTTTAAGTACAGAAGTCATCGCTTCAGCTGTTGCTGCTGAATCACATTTAGCTTCGATGATCACACCGTTTTGTTTGTTAGAGTGAACATAACCATTTACAGCTGTATTTTCATCACCACTAATAAGTGCTGAACGTCTAACAACAAGCTTTTCACCAATAGTAGCTACTTGCTGAGAAAGGTACTCAGAAAATGGCTCACCGTTGATAGTCGAAGCATTGATTGCATCTGCATCAACAAGTGCACTATCAAAAGCATGACCTACAACATCATTCATAAGTGATATAAACTTATCATTTTGAGCAACAAAGTCTGTTTGTGAGTTAATCTCAACAATCACTGCTTTTTTACCATCAACTTTAACACCGATAGCACCTTCAGCAGCTACTTTACCAGCTTTTTTAGCAGCTGCTCCCATACCTTTATCACGTAACCAAGCAACTGCTTTGTCCATGTCTCCATCAGACTCAGCAAGTGCTTTTTTACAATCCATCATTCCAGCATCAGTCATCTCTCTGAGTTTTTTAATGTCTTTTGGTCCGAAGTTTGCCATGATTACGCCTTTGCCAATTCTTTTGCAGATGCTACTGCTTCTTTAAAGTCACCTTTGAAAGAGTATTTGTCTTCCATTACTTGAATTTGAGCTTCAGTCATGTTTGCTACATCATTAAATGTGTAGAAACCTTCGTCGTTTAGTTTACCTTGGTACACTTTACCAACACCAACGATTTTAGTTAAGTCATCACCTTTATCATCAGCTTTCACTGCTGCTTCAGGAGCTACTTTTTTCTCTTCAGTTTTTGGAGCTGTTTTTTCTTCTACTAGTTTAGCTACTTCAGTTTCTGTTTCTGTTGCTGGTGCTGCCGCTTCTTCAGCTACTGCTTCAGTCATTACTGCTTCGATTTCAGCATCTGCTGCTGCATCTTCAGCAACAATTCCATTTGCTTCAGCATAGATTGCTTTACCTTCGATGATTGCTTCAGCCATTTCTTTACAGAAGAGGTTAATTGATCTAATAGCATCATCATTTCCTGGGATTGGGTAATCAATTACATCTGGGTCACAGTTAGTGTCAAGTGGTGCAACCACTTTCATTCCCATTCTTTTTGCTTCTTTAACAGCGATGTGTTCTTTAACAGCATCGATAACAAACATCATGTCTGGAAGTTTTTTCATGTGTCTGAAACCTTCTAGGTATGAAGTAAGTTTCGCTTTTTTTCTTAAAAGCATGAGTGCTTCTTTTTTTGTCAACATTTCTAGTTGACCATTTTCTTCCATTTGCTCAATGATTTCAAGTTTTCTGATAGATTTTTTCATTGTTGGGTAGTTTGTTAACATTCCACCTAACCATCTTGTAGCTACGTAAGGCATACCACATCTTTCAGCATGTTCTTTAACTGCTGATCTAGCTTGTTTTTTAGTACCTACGAAAAGAACTGTTTGTCCTTCAGCTGCTGCATCTCTTACAACATTATAAGTATATTTGAAATATCTAAGTGTTTTTTGAAGGTCAATAATATAGATGTTTTTTCTAGCACCGAAAATAAATTTCTTCATTTTTGGATTCCATCTTCTTGTTTGGTGTCCGAAGTGTACACCACATTCGAGTAAGTCTTTCATTGTTACCATAGTAAATCTCCTTGGGGTAAATATAACCTGAACCATCTTGTGTAGCTTTAATCAAATCTACACAACATAGCTCAGGCTAGGTTAAAGGCATAAAGCCCATCATTAGGTTTAGTCCACTGTAGTCATCAACGCATCTGCGCAACCGTTCAAGGAATAACTACATGAGTATTTCCAAATCCAAGTTATTTTCATAACCCATAGATGAATAAGGAACGCGATTATACCGAAATAATTTTTAAGATTTTATAAAATAGGAGAATTTAGACAAGAAACATAGTGATATAACTATGTTTCAACGAAGAGAATTATGCTTGTAACTCTTCTAATTTAGCTTTTACATCAGCCACATGGTTTTTCACTCTTACCTTAGTCCAAGTAGCAGCTATCTTACCTTCAGGGTTTATGATAAATGTAGAACGTACCACACCCATGTACTCTTTACCCATAAACTTTTTAAGTTGCCATACACCAAAAGTGTTACATAACTCTTTCTCTTCATCTGCAAGTAGTGTAATCTTTAACTCTTTTTTCTCTATGAAGTTTCTATGCTTTTTAGGACTGTCTGGACTCACACCTAGTATGATGGCATCTAATCCATCAAAGTCAGGCAATGCAGCCGTAAAATCACACGCTTGTGTGGTACACCCTGGGGTGTTGTCTTTGGGGTAAAAGTAAAGTACTGTCCACTTACCTTTTATGTCTCTAAAACATAACTCTTCTTCATCTTGATTTGGCAGACAAAAGTCTGGTACGGTTGTTCCTACTTCTAACATATGTACATCCTTATAATTTTTTAGGTAGTATAACAGAATGAATATAGAAAATGAACCTTCCAAAGAAAAATTACTCGCTGATATAGAGAAACTTATCGCTTATGGTAGAGATGAACCTACCATCAATCCTGCACTTTTAGAATACCTAGAAATCGAAGACCTCATCAACACCAAAGCTAAACTTCTCGAGCGTGTTGGAAAACTAAGTGAAGAAGATAAAATTTGGTTGGAACAATTTAAAAAATACGAATAGTTGCCTATTTTTTATACAAAAAAAGATTAATATACATACAAAATCCTGTATAATAACATCTCAATAAAACATTTTATAAAAGGATATACACACTATGGCTTATTTAGTCCCTACAGAGTTCGTTACAAAAATGGTGGATTCAGGAGAATCCAAAGTATACATGTCTACCAAAGACACCCTCATTCGTGCATTTATGGCAGGTGCTATTTTGGCTCTTGCAGCAGTATTTGCTATTACCGTTGCAATGAAAACAGGTTCACCTCTTCTTGGAGCAGTATTGTTTCCTGTTGGTTTCATTATGCTTTACCTTATGCAGTTTGACCTTTTGACGGGTGTGTTTATGCTAGTACCTCTTGCACTTATCGACAAAAGACCTGGTGTAACTGTAGGTCAAGTACTTCGTAACTGGGGTTTGGTTTTTTTAGGTAACTTAGGTGGTGCACTGCTTGTGGCTTTTATGATGGCATACATATTTACCTATGGTTTTAACACCGATGGCGGAGCTATCGCAGAAAAAGTTGCAAAGATTGGTGAAGCAAGAACCCTAGGATACCAAGCCTATGGTACCGATGGATGGCTCACTATCTTTATTCGTGGTATGCTATGTAACTGGATGGTTTCTATGGGTGTAGTTGGGGCGATGGTCTCTTCTACTGTATCTGGTAAAGCTATCGCAATGTGGATGCCTATCATGCTATTCTTTTTTATGGGTTTTGAACACTCTGTGGTTAATATGTTCTTGTTTCCATTTGCACTTATTATGGGTGGAGACTTTACCCTCATGGACTACATTGTTTGGAATGAACTTCCAACAGTCACAGGTAACCTAGTAGGTGGTTTAGCCTTTACAGGATTAACACTTTATGCAACCCACATTAAAACAGGTGCAAAAAGAAATTTAAAATAATGGAATATAGCAAGTAACTCATGCATACACAACTTACAATTTCATTGGGAGAATGTTCCTCTAAAGGACGTAAAGAGATCAATCAAGACTTTCATGATCTCTGCATCCCCCAAGAACCTCAACTTACTACAAAAGGCATCGCGGTAGCACTCGCAGATGGTATTAGCAGTTCTGATGTTTCGCAAATAGCCAGTAAAACAGCTGTCACCTCTTTTTTGATGGACTACTTTAGTACCCCTGATTCTTGGTCAGTAAAGAAATCTGCCCAACGTGTCATCCAATCATGCAACTCTTGGCTCTACTCACAAAGTAAACAAGGACAGTTTGCACACGACAAAGACAAAGGCTATGTCTGTACTTTCTCAGCGATGATTTTTCGTTCTACTACTGCCTATATGTTTCACATCGGCGATGCCCGTATCTACCGTCTACGTGATAATCACTTAGAACGTATTACTGAAGACCATAGACTGTGGGTAGGACAAAACACCTCTTACCTTAGCCGTGCGTTGGGTATGGATTCGCTAGTTAACATTGATTATGGTACTTTTCCACTTGAAGTGGATGATATATACTTTTTTATGACAGATGGTGTGTATGAACATATCGATGAAAAAGTGCTCATAGAGACACTTCAAACACACAGTGACAACTTACAAGAGACAGCCCAAATACTGCTTGATGAAGCCTATGACGATGGGAGTAAAGATAACCTCACTATTCAGATAGTCAAAATCGATGCCCTGCCTCATAAAGATGTCTCAGAAGTAGATAAAGAGCTAGAACAAAAACCTATCCCTCCTCTTTTGGAGCCTCGAACAGACTTTGATGGCTATGAGATTATACGTGAACTGCATGCAAGCAGTCGTAGTCATATTTACCTTGCAAAAGATGTAGAAACCAAAACAACTGTTGTCATAAAAACCCCTTCTATCGATTTACAAAATGATAAAGCCTACTTAGAACGCTTTTTACTCGAGGAGTGGATTACGGTTCGGATGAACTCACCTCATCTCATCAAAGCATATATCCCTACGCGTAAACGTAACTATCTTTACAATGTTACCGAATACATAGAGGGACAGACACTTACTCAATGGATGATAGATAATCCAAATCCCTCTTTAGAAAATGTAAGAGCCATTACAGAACAGATTGCCAAGGGGCTTCTTGCTTTACATCGTAAAGAGATAATACACCAAGACTTACGCCCAGAAAATATTATGATAGATGCTTCAGGAAGTGTTAAAATCATAGATTTTGGTTCTGCTAGAGTAGAGGGTATAAGTGACATCAACAGTTTTATAGAGCAACATACCCTACAAGGGACAGCCCAATACGCTGCACCAGAGTACTTTTTAGGTGAAGTAGGTACAACGC
>JAMONG010000230.1 GCA_027066595.1 Sulfurovum sp. | reverse complement strand
ATGTGAACTTGGATATGGTAAAGGGTGCAATGAATTAGGAGCATCATACAAAAGAGGTCATGGTGTTAATAAAGATAAGGAAAAATCTAATAAATATTATCAAAAAGCTTTATTACTTTATGATAAAGAGTGTACTAAAGGCATAGGTCAGTCTTGTGATTGGTTAGGAACAATATATTCTGTAGGACTTTATACTAAACAAAATAAAATAAAAGCTAACGAATATAATATTAAGGCTTTTGAAATTTATAGAGAAGAATGTAGTCGTAATGATGCAGAAGGATGTTATCAGCTGGCATATGCCTATTTAACAGGAGAAGGTGTAAGTAGAGATTATGATAATGCAAAAATAAATTTTGAAAAATCCTGTAAACTAGGAGAAAGTTCTTCTTGTCATGAAGCTAAATCAGTGGATAGACGTAAAATAATTGATGCAGAAATGGAAGAAAGAATAAAAAAAATGATTAAAAGTGGAAAATATAAATGACCCTAGAAGAATTACAACAAACGATAAAAGAAGAAGTAGGAGTACTTCTATACTTCTCAGGAGAACACTGTAGTGTTTGCCATGCTTTACGTCCAAAGTTTAAAGAGCTTTTTGACAAAGAGTTTCCACAACTTAGACAAATCTACCTAGATGCACAAGCGTATGCGGATATTTCTGCACATTATCAAGTGCTTTCCTTGCCTACGATATTAGTATTTTTAGATGGAAGAGAGTTTATAAGAGAGGGTCGCTCTGTCTCTTTACATCAGCTCACTGAACAGTTAAAACGTCCATATGGGATGATGACTTCGTAGGTGCGACCATGTCGCACGACAAATCTTAATTTGATTTTATTTGGTAACTGAAATGGTGTTTTTAATATGAATACCCTCTTGACGTGTGACATGGTCACACCTACGAAATGTATGTGAAGGGGTTACTGCTTGGTGATAATAGAGATATTTTCAAAGCCTTTAGACTTCAAGATGTCTATGACTGAGACAAAATACTCAAATGCAGAAGCCTTGTCCATGTGTAAGGAGACTAAGTCTTTTTTAGGGTCAAGTTTGAGGAGTTTTTCTTTGATGGCATCAAGTGGTAAAGTCTCGTTCGCATAAGAGTATTTACCCTCTTTGTCTATGGCGATGTGTATAGACTTTTTATCTTCAGCTTTTTTAGAACTAGCAGAGGGTAGGTCTACTTTTATCGTTTGGTTTTTAACGAAGGTGGATGTTGCCAATATAATCACAAGCAGTACCAAAACAATGTCGATGAACGGAACAACATTCATCTTGTCAAAACGTTCCCTACGCATTTTTATTTCTCATCCTGCATGATTTCCCACTTGGAGAGCAGGGTGTCTACTTTAGTAAGAAGTGCATTGTAAAGTACCGTAGCAGGGATGGCTACTACCAGTCCAGCAGCCGTTGCCTTAAGTGCAAGTGCCAAGTGCTTCATAATCTCCCCAGGGTCGATGGTGTCTTGTTGGTCACCGATGATGTAAAAGGTAAGGATAATAGCAATAACCGTTCCAAGTAAC
>JAMONG010000229.1 GCA_027066595.1 Sulfurovum sp. | reverse complement strand
GAGCATGGAAAATGGTGCAAGACCATAACATTACTCAGTTTTACACTGCACCAACAGCCATACGTTTACTACACAAAACAGGTCAAGATGAGCCTAAGAAGTATGACCTTTCAAAACTTCGTGTACTAGGTACTGTCGGAGAGCCTATAGACCCTCCTGCATGGAAATGGTACTACGAGACTGTTGGTAATTCTAAGTGTGCCATAGTAGATACTTACTGGCAGACAGAGACAGGCGGACATATGATAAGTCCACTCCCCGGAGCAACACCTATCAAGCCTGCTTGTGCGACTTTTGCACTGCCTGGCATCATCGCTGAAATCATTGAAGAAGATGGCACAGCTACACCTGTAGGAGAAAAAGGTCTCATGTGCA
The DNA here is from genome assembly GCA_027066595.1 of Sulfurovum sp. GTDB lineage: Bacteria > Campylobacterota > Campylobacteria > Campylobacterales > Sulfurovaceae > Sulfurovum. The sequence continues at coordinate 7,343 of JAMONG010000229.1, read as the reverse complement.
TCACACGTCCTTGGCCGTCGATGATACGTAACATTTGGGGTGACCCTGAGCGTTTTAAAAAGGCATACTTTGGTGACTGTAAAAAAGACGGCAAAGCAGTCTATTTTACAGGCGATGGTGCGATGATAGATGAAGATGGCTACATTACCATTACAGGGCGTACCGATGATGTGATTAACGTCTCAGGACACCGTATAGGCACAGCAGAGATAGAGTCTGCCATTAAGAACATAGAGAGCATTGCTGTCTCAGCAGTGGTGGGTAAACCCCATGAGATAAAAGGTGAGGGGATTTTCGCATATATCGTCTTAAAAGAAGAGGGTAGTCACAGTACAGAAGAGATGAAAACAGAGATAAACACTGTACTGAAAAAAGAGATAGGTGCGATTGCTTTATGTGATGGCATTGCACTTGTACCTGATGTCCCTAAAACACGTTCAGGGAAGATTATGAGACGTATATTGCGAAGTATCGTAAAAGGTGAAGAGATTACACAAGATACTTCTACACTTGAAGATCCGAGTATTGTTGGAATTATTGAGAAGATAGTAAAAGAGTCTTAATTTTTAATCTTCACAGCAAACTTGGTTTCGACCACGTTCCTTAGCTTTGAATAGAGCGATATCTGCACGTTTTAAGACAGTTTGAATAATACTGTCTTGAGGTGACAATTCACCTATCCCTATACTTACTGTGACATTTACTTGATTACCCTCTAAAATGGTTTCAGATTTTGCTACATTTTCTTTTATGCGAGTGGCAAGCTTTATCGCATCATCTAAATTTGATTGAGGCAGTAAAACTGCAAATTCTTCTCCTCCAATACGCCCTAATATATCAGTTTCTTTGATAGTATTTTGTATTTTTTTTACAAGATTTATAAGGACTATGTCACCATTTAGATGACCATATTTATCATTTATTTGTTTAAAGTAATCAATATCAATAATAAGAAAAGAGAGTTCATGATGATATTGTTTTGAGTTATTTACTTCTTTGTTACAAATATCAAAAAATGCTCTTCTATTTAATATCCCAGTTAAGAAATCTGTTGTTGCATGATGTATTAATATTTTTTCTAACTCTTTTTTTTCTCTTAATTCTAGTGTTAATTTTTGATTTAGAGTATTAAGTTCAATAGTCTTTTCTTCAACCATTTTAGTAAGCCTCAAACTCTCATTTTCTTTAAAGTTCAGTAGATTTTTTTGTGTAGCTATTTTAGATTCATGTAAGAGATTAATGCGGTAAGCCAAAAGTAAGGAAAATAAAATAATTTCAAAGAATGAACCAATAATAGGTCCATTACTAACAATTTTTGTATAGGGTATAAGCCCTAAAGCCAACAAACTGACTAAACTCATCCCTATAAAAAATATAAAAAGAACAATAATATATATTTTAGCAATTTTATACCCTTGATTAAAGGTTAAAATACCACCTATAAGTAATAATGGGAGTAGCGGTGTAATAAGAAGATTCATGAAATGAAAGCCATCATGCAGAGACAAAAGCATCCATATAGAAGAAAAAAGTATTAAAGTAATATATACATTTAATATTTTATTGAGTAGAGGTAAGTATTTTTTTGTTTCCAATATAGCTTGTGAAAAAAGTATAAGCATAATAAGGAAAGTAGGGATAGTTATTTGTAATAAATCAAAAGTATCTTTATCTATATATGGCATGGAAAAACCACGATAGAGAAATATCCATAAGGCAAATGAGAGTACATACATTACATAAAAAATATATATTTTTTCTTTTAAATAGATATAGATGAATAAATTGTAAAGTGCAATAAGTAAAACTGCAGCAAAATAAAAAATAAATATATGGTTAAAAAAGTTAATATCTGAATAAAATACTTCTGGTGATTTAATTTGGAATTCTCCAAAAAAACCATAGATTGATTCCACTTTAATATATATTTGAATATTTTCTTTTGATTTTATTTTGATAGGAAAAGCAGGATAGTTTTCTTTTATTTTACGTTGTTCCAAAGGTATGGAAAGCCCTGCATGATATGTAAGTATAGTGTTTGAAACCTGATATAAATCAACCGTTTTATGAAACATCTCCGTTAATATTAAAATATATTCTTTATCTGTACTATATGTATTTTTTATATTAAACCTAAACCATACAGGTTTATCAACATACCCTAAGGAAAAAGCACTGTCAATAACTTTATTAAATGACATTTTTTTTATTTCATTAATACTAAGGGGTTTGTTTGAAAGTTCTATAAGATATTCTACTTTAAAATGACTATACGTTTTTTTATTTTTTTCTAGTGTAAGTTGAGGTATTGCAGAGCAAAGTTGTGGAATGATAAATACCAATATAAAAATAATATAAAAACGTATCATAAGTTCCTAACTTTATAAATTGTTATATTTGTTCCGTATATCATAAATTATTTTTATAATAATTCTTTTTAGCTCAAATATTTAGAAATTTAAAGGTTATTTATATCATTTTTGACCTTAGTACTTCTACTTTATTAAAAAAAATTACCTTAGTTTGTTGAATACAGGAAGAATAGAAAATTTGTAACATAAGTTGACATAAATATTATTATACTTGTGTATAATTGTGCTATGAATTTCACCTTACTTCTCAATAAACTAAAAAACTCAGAAAATACAAGCCATTCCATGATAGATGGACTATATAGTTTTACGGTTAAAATTGTATTCATTTTATTACTTGCTGGAGCTTCCGTTACCTATATACTTTATGATGTATTGTTAGATTCAATACTCTATTGGTATGGTATATATTGTATCATTTTATCTCTACGATTATATAGTGCATACAGATATAAATATCATCAAAATAGCTATAGCTTAAATGCTTGGCATATAATTTATCTCTTTTTTGTATTTTTGATTGCTATATATGTTTCTTTACTTAGTGTTCTGTTTCTACCAAGCGTTGAATTGGTATATCAATTTATCATTGTAATCACTTTGTTAGGAATATCATCAGGTTCAACATCAGCTTTCCCAAGCAATTATTACTTGGGAATAGTTTATATATCTATCATTATGTTACCTCTAATTATTATGTTATTGACTATGGCAACACCAATTCATTATGCATTGGTATTATTATTACTTCTTTATAATTTGGGACAAATAGGTATGATATTTCGGAATTATCAACATGAAATTGAATTTACTGTACTTCAGTCAGAACAAGAAGTGTTAAACGATTTATTTAAAGAAGCACCTTTAGGAATTTTTATTTATGATAATACGTTAAAAATTATTGAATGTAATCAAAAGTTTTTAACACTATTTAATAATGATAGAGATACGATGATAGGGCTCAACCTTCAAAATATTCCTGATACTAAAGCTACAGACTCATTGAAAAGGGCACTTATAAATGGTGCACAAGTTTATAAAGGACCTTATACTTCAACACAAGGAAAAGAATTTTGGATTGAAGCGAAGATTTTTCCTTATAAAAATAAACTAAACGATATTGTAGGAAGTATGGTTCTCATTGAAGATAAAACAAAAGAGAAAAATATACAAGAAGAGTTAGAGTATATCGCTGAGCATGATACACTTACAGGTCTATTTAACAGACGGGGCTTACGTAATCATATGGAAAAATTAGTTACAAATAAAAAACATGATACGTATTATTCATTACTTTTTTACTTGGACTTGAATCAGTTTAAAGGTATCAATGACTCTTTAGGGCATATGATTGGTGATGCGGTTCTTTTAAATGTTTCACAACGGTTAAAACATACATTAGGAAACGATTGTGATATTAGTCGTTTAGGAGGGGATGAATTTATCATTATTATTCCTTACGTATCTACAGATAAAAAAAGTACACGAGTCAAAGCAGATAGCTATGTAAATAAGATAAAAATGATATTTGAAGAGCCTTTTATTATTGAAGATTTACATCTTCATATTCAATCTAGTATGGGTATTATTATCATTGAACCACAATATCAAAATATTGAAGAGATTATACGTCATGCAGATATTACTATGTATCATGCTAAAAATGCCAATGGTAATATCTCATATTATAATGAAGCACTTGATAAAAAACAAAAAGAGCTTTTTTCACTGCAACATGACTTAGCTTATGCTGTAGATAAAAATCAATTTGAACTCTTTTATCAACCTATTGTTAAAATAAAAGATGAAAAACTCTATTCTGCAGAGGCACTTTTACGTTGGAGACATCCTGAAAAAGGCTTACTTTCTCCATATGCGTTTATTCCACTTGCTATCAAGGCAGGTTTACTCTCTAAAATCACATGGTGGGTATTGGATGAAGTGTGTCAACATATTGCTGAATGGAAAAAGTCAAATGTATGGAATTTAGAATATATATCCATTAATGTTAATGCACAACAGCTGATAGAAAATAACTTTGCTGAAGCATTTTTAAAAAAACTAGAAGAGTATCATATAGATACACAAGATATTATTGTAGAGATAACAGAACGTTCACTTATTGACAATTTTGACAATACACAAAGTGTGATTAATGCATTACGTAAAGATGGTATACGCTGTGCAATAGATGATTTTGGTATAGGGTATTCTTCACTCTCTTATTTGAAAAAACTCTCTTTTCATACACTTAAAATTGATAGAGAATTTATCAAAGATATTGAGTCTAACCCTAAAGAGCTACTATTGGTCTCTACTATTCTTGATATTGGTCGACAGTTTAACTACAATATTGTCATAGAGGGTATTGAAGATAAACGTCAAAAAGATTTATTGTTGGGGTTAGATGAAGATTTGAGTTATCAAGGGTATCACTTCTCTAAACCACTACCATCAAAGGAGTTTGGAGAGAAGTTTTTAAATTAATATTTTGATTAGAAAACTATTTGTCCATCATGCTGCCTATTATTATGGGACGCTAAATAAACAAAGTTTCTTTAACTACGTTGTCACTATGACTACTTCATCAGTAGGCTCAAATGACTAGTCATTTTAGAAAACTATTTGTCCATCATGCTGCATACGTTTGATGATACCTTCAGCCATTTTGTGACCTTGGTAGGCAGCTTTTCTACACCATTCTATAGACTTCTCTTTATTCTCTTCACAGCCTAAGCCTGTGTCATAAAGAGCACCAAGGTTAAACTGTGCTTTGGCATTACCCGCTTGGGCAGCTTTAGAAAAGAGTATAAAGGCTTTTTTATAATCAAGGTGTACACCTCGTCCCTCTTTATACATAGCCCCTAGATTATTAAAAGCATCTATATTCCCTCTTTTGGCTGCCTCTTCATACCAAAATGCTGCTTCAGATTCATTTTTCTCACACCCCTCACCATTTTCTAACATGAGAGCCACTTCAAACTGAGCTATAGGTACTTCTCTTGTCGCAGCTTCCAAAAAGTATTCAAATGCTTTTTTACTGTCTTGTGCTACTGCATGTCCATGAAAATATAAAAAACCTAAATAGTAGTATGATGTAGGCTCTTTTTGCGTTTCCAATATGTTATAAAGTTCTAATGCTTTGTTGTATTCTTTTGCCATTAAGGCTTGGTAGGCTTCTTTTATCATGGCATCTTCCTCTTTATTTTAATTTTTTTGACATAGTAGCATATTAAATGAACAATGTTGTAGAAATAAATGTAAAAATAGTTATAATCTCTAAAATTTATACTAAAAAAGGATTAGAAAAATGATAAAAAAAATATTGCTAGCATTGGCATTTTTAGGACTAAGTACACACGTACATGCAGAAGAAAAAGCACCTATAGTTGTACTAGAGACAAATGTAGGTAACATTGAACTAAAGCTTTACCCTAAGGTAGCACCACTTGCAGTGGAGAACTTTATGACACATGTAAAAAATGGATACTACAATGGGCTTATTTTTCATAGAGTCATCAAAGGGTTTATGATACAAGGTGGTGATCCTATCGGTAATGGTACAGGTGGGAAATCAATTTGGGGTAAACCATTTAAAGATGAATTTGGAGCAAATATAGTTTTTGATAAGCCTTTTTTACTTGCTATGGCAAATAGTGGTCCCAAAACAAATGGAAGTCAGTTTTTCATCACACTTGCACCTACAGGATGGCTCAATGGTAAACATACCATTTTTGGTGAAGTCATCAAAGGTCAAGATGTTGCTAGAAAGATAGAAAAAGTTGATGTGTCTCGTGGCTCGAACAAACCACTTTTTGACCAAAAAATCAAGAGAGCGTACATAAAAAAATAGATGGATTTAGACCTATTACGTGAAGAACGAAAAAAATGGCTGACATGGAAAAACATACGTCCATACCAAGAAGCGATAAAAAATCTACCTCACTATGATAATGTTGAGGTAGGTTTGGGTGATAAGGTCACGGTAAATATTTCATCTCTTAGTGATAGTGAAGCCACGCAGATAAAAGAGACGGCACTTCTTATGAAGCCTTGGAGAAAAGGTCCTTTCCAAATAAATAATCTTTTTATAGACTCCGAGTGGCAAAGCCAAATCAAATACAATCTCCTAGAACCACATTTTAACCTTAAAGATAAAATAGTAGGGGATATAGGATGTAATAATGGTTATTACCTTTTCCGTATGCTTAGTCACGAACCTACAAAACTCATAGGGTTTGACCCCTCTGCTATCTACTACTCTCAGTTTCAGTTTATCAATCATTTTATACACTCAAACATCGTCTATGAACTTTTAGGTGTGGAACATGTAGAGTTTTATGAACATAAATTTGATGTACTCTTTTGCTTAGGTGTTCTCTACCATCGTTCTGACCCAGTGGCGATGCTAAAGTCACTCTTTAAAGGGCTTAACAAGGGTGGTGAACTCATTTTAGATACTTTTATGATAGATGGTGAGGATGAGATGTGTCTCACGCCAAAAGACCGTTATTCTAAAATACCCAATATCTATTTTGTACCCACAGTTAATGCTTTGATAAACTGGTGTACTAGAGCAGGCTTTGAGAGTGTAGAGGTTTTAGAGACGATGGTGACAGAGCCTAATGAACAAAGAAAAACAGAGTGGATAGACACACAAAGTCTAGAAGATTTCCTTGACCCAAATGACCCCACAAAAACGGTAGAGGGTTATCCTGCACCTAAAAGAGTGTATATAAAAGCACGTAAAAGCAACTAGTTGCGTGAGCCTACTGCTGAAGTAAACATAGTGTTAGCGTAAGTGAAACAGAGCTTTTGCTCTGTTTACGGTCTATTAAATAGTATCCTGCACCTAAAAGCATTAAAAGCAGTATAAAATGACTACTTTTATTTTTAAATAAGGTTGATTTTGCTATAAATACGTTAATAAATGCCAAAAGCGGAAAAACTTTAAGTTTTGAAACTTTTTTG
>JAMONG010000228.1 GCA_027066595.1 Sulfurovum sp. | reverse complement strand
GTGAAATTGCTAGTTTTCCTAACTTTGTTGCCGACAATGCCATTTATGACAACATGGAAGTAGAGATGCTTGATGCTGTTTTTAAAGAGGTCAATGCCCAAAAATATTATGAAGCCATACCAACAGGTGTGGGCTTCTGTATGGGGATAAACTACACACTTACGCAAACCATAGGCATGTTTGCAGAAGATACTTTCGGTAAAGGTTATGGTGAAGAGAATGACTGGTGCCAACGTGCCATCAAAGAGGGCTACACCAATCTTCTTGTACCCAATCTTTTTGTCTATCATAAACATGGAGGCTCATTTACCGCAGAGGAGAAAGCTGCACTTTTACAAAAAAATGCTCTTAAACTACTTGAACGCCATCCAAACTACAGTAAAGATGTCGATACCTATATCAAAAAAGACCCACATCAAGCGTTACGCTACTTGTTAGCACTTAAGGCTTCAGATGCCAAAGTTGGTACGCATATTATCTTCGACCATGACTTGGGTGGAGGAGCCAATATCTATGCAGAGGAACGTATAGAAAAATATCTCCATAACAGATACAATGTACTCTATATCAAATATGACTTTTACACAAACACCTTTAAACTTTTTCATTACCACAAGAGATATGCATTCTCTTTTAAAATTTCTACCCTTGAAGAGCTTAAAACACTGCTTGCCATGCTTCAGATAAAAGAGATATTTTTAAACAGTCTTGTTAGCTTTAAAAACAACATCGCTTTACTTCAATACCTCAGTCATTTAGTAAATGATACAAAAACAAAACTCATCATACCTATACATGATTATTACCCTGTATGTCCTAGTTATACGCTACTGAATGAAAAAGGACAATACTGTGATGTACCCACGTTAGAGACCTGTAAAGCCTGCTTAGAAAACAATACACAAGAGTGGCGTAACTTCCATAGTGACGCACTAGATATAGTACTTTGGCGAGAAACTTGGGCTACACTTCTTCAAAAAAGTCAAAATATTTTGTGTTTTTCACAAAGTTCAAAAGAGATTTTACTTAAAACCTACCCTCATCTAACTATCGACACTATCGAGGTTATCCCTCATGAAGTAAAAAGTCTTACCCCTGTGGTCCTTCAAGAAAAAGAAAATAACACTATCACAGTAGGCGTACTTGGAGCTATCAACTATGCAAAAGGTTCTCAAATTATAAAGCAACTTATCAAAACCATAGAACGTGACAATTTAGATATCAATATTATAATCATTGGTGAGATAACCGAGCAGATAAACAGCAAGCATTTTCATGTTACAGGAAGATACCAACGAGATGCACTTCCTCAAATCATTAAAGAAAATCAAATTGATATTTTTCTCATCCCCTCTATCTGGCCAGAAACTTTCTCTTATACCACACAAGAAGTGATGATGATGAAGATGCCCTTAATGGTCTTTAACCTTGGTGCACCTGCTGAAAGAGTAAAAGATTATGCAAAAGGCTATATTATCGATAAGATAAGTGCTGATGCTGTTTTAGAAATGCTCACACAAATAAAAGATTAAATATATCATGAATATCAGCATCATCATTCCTACCTATAATGCAGAGCCTTACTTAGCTCCCTTATTGGAAAGTTTACAAAAACAGACCCTAGCGTATGAACTCATTATTATCGACTCTTCCTCTTCAGATAATACTGTAAAAATCGCTAGGACATATACAGATAATGTCATAGTCATCCCCCAAGATACCTTTGACCATGGTGGTACAAGAACCAAAGCAGCACAGATAGCTACAGGGGAATTTTTGGTCTTTCTTACACAAGATGCCTTGCCTTTTGAAGAAAACAGTATTGAAAAACTCATCAAAGTATTTGAAAACATAAAAATAGGTGCTGCCTTTGGTAGGCAGATACCTTACCCTCAGACCTCTCTTTTTGGTACACATCTACGTGCCTTTAACTACCCAGAAACCTCTTATGTAAGAACGCTAAAAGATAAAGAAAAATATGGCATTAAAACTGCTTTTCTTTCAGACAGTTTTGCTGTATACAGAAGAAGTGCCTTGGAAGAGATAGGGTGGTTCAAAGATGGGCTTATTTTAGGAGAAGACAACTATGCAGGGGCAAAGCTCTTACTTGCAGACTATGCCCTAGCCTATTGTGCACAAGCGAAAGTCTATCACTCACATAGCTACAGTATCACCCAAGAGTTTAAACGTTATTTTGACATAGGGGTTTTTCATAAACAAGAGTCGTGGCTACTTGATACCTTTGGCAAAGCCGAAGGTGAAGGCGGTAAGTATGTTAAGTCTGAATTTAACTATCTACTCAAACAACATGCCTATCATCTCATTCCAACATTTTTCATTAGAAATGCTTTGAAGTATGCAGGGTATAAACTAGGACAACAATACCAAATATTGCCAAAAGAACTCACGAAAAAACTAAGTATGCACACACTTTGGTGGGAGAAGTAACCTTACGCCTCCAATGAGCCAAGTGCATCTTTTAAAGCATCTTTCCAGTAAGGAATATCTAAATCAAACTCTCTTTTTATTTTACTTTTGTTTAAAATACTATAGTGAGGTCTTTTCGCAGGGGTTGGGTACTGCTCTGTGGTGATGGGATTGACACGGCAAGGTATCTGTGATAATTCAAAAATCGTCTTGGCAAAATCATACCATGAACATACACCTTCATTGCTGTAGTGATACACTTCAACATTAGAAGCATTATACTTTTTTGTAATGATGTCTAAAATGCTCTGTGCCAAGTTTTTTGCATAGGTTGGTGTACCTACCTGATCAAAAATCACGCCTAATTCATCTCTTTGCTTGGCTAGGCGTAACATGGTTTTTACAAAGTTATTGCCAAAGGCTGAGTAGACCCATGATGTACGTATAATCAATGAATTTGGTGGGCATATTTCTTGCATAGCTCTTTCGCCATCAAGCTTTGATTGTCCATAGATGCTTGTAGGATTGACCCTGTCTTCTTCTATGTAAGGTCTGCAGTTACTTCCATCAAAAACATAATCTGTAGAGATATGTATCATCTGTATGCCTTGTGTTTTTGCTATCTGGGACATATACTTTACGGCTAAATGGTTAATGAGATTTGCACTCTCTTTGTCCTCTTCAGCTTTATCCACTGCTGTGTATGCCGCACAGTTGATGATGACTTTTATCTTTTTTTCTTTACAAAATGCCTCTACTTCAGATACATTTGTAATATCTAAATCTTCTTTATCTGTAAAATAAAATGATACAGTCTCATAGGTATTGTTTTTTGTTAAATGCTGTAATTCACTGCCTAATTGTCCATTGGCTCCTGTAACCAAGATATGCTTAGGCATAGAGGTCTTCTCCAAATATAAAGGTATCAGCATCTGCTAAAAGGGGCTGTTTGGTATCTTTATCTGAGAGCTTTAATGCTTCTAGTTCAATGCCCCACTCTATGCCAATGGCTGGGTCATTATAGGCGATGCCTCTGTCATTCTGGGGAGAGTAGTAGTTGTCTACTTTATAGGCAAATACTGTGTCATCTTCAAGTACCACAAAAGCATGAGCAAACCCACGTGGGACAAAAAGCTGACGTTTATTCTCTTCACTCAGTTCTACAGCTACATACTTACCAAATGTAGGACTGCCTTTGCGTATATCGACTGCTACATCTAACACACGCCCTTTGATAACACGCACAAGTTTAGTCTGGGCTTTAGGTGCCAACTGATAGTGCAACCCTCTAAGCACCCCTCTTGAACTTTTAGATTCATTGTCTTGACAAAAATCAACCTTGAAACCTAAAAATGCTTCCAATTTGTCTTGCCTAAATGTTTCTATAAAGTAGCCTCTTTCATCTCCATGCACTTGGGGGTCAATGATTATTACATCTTCAATGTCTGTTCTTATAAATTTCATTTTATCATCTCCGTGCATCAGTTAAAAAGGTGTTTTCATAAGAGTACAATAACAAATATCGTCTCATAATTTCAAGCTAATTATAACTAGATGAACTTAAGTTGTAGATGGATATACATTTGACTAAAACATCAAAAAGAAATGCTACCCTTTAGAAAAATATAAGTATAATATATCTTTCAAACATTACGTAACACTTCTTGGGATTATCATGAAAAGCATATTGGCTAAAATTATTTTTATACTTTCTGATATTTTGATAATTTTAGCTTCTCTCTTTTTAGCTCTACTTCTTAGAGAGTCATTTAATACACCTATACCCCATACTATTCCTTATGTACAATATTTCTCTTTTTATCCTTTGTATATTATCATTTTATCCCTTTTTGCCTATGAAGGTATCTATACCTACCGTTATGATTTTTGGCATGAAAGTAGGCTTATTATCAAAGCAATCGCCTTTTCTGCCATCCTCATTTTTGCCTACTTAGCAATGACAAAATCTATAGAGAACTACTCAAGACTTGTGATTGGTATCTCTTTTATTTTTATGGCAATACTTATACCTTTATCTAAAAACATCGTTAAAAAGCTCCTTTATCATGCAAAATTGTGGCAAAAAAAAGCAAAAATTTATGGTTCTGACCCTTTTTTGACCTGTGAGATATATAAAAACCCTTACCTTGGATACATCAAACCAAAACCTCATGAAGAACCAGATACTGTCTTTATCAATTCAAAAAACAGTGATGCAAAATCACTCCAGCAGATTATCTCTTCGGAGATGAAACACAAACGTGAGATAGTCTTTGTACCATTAATGAACGAATATGACCTCACCCACTCACATATCTATGAACTCTCTAATACACGTACAAATCTCATCGTCTTTAGCAATAGACTCAAAAGTAAATCTCGTCTTATTCTAAAAAGTGTCTCTGACTTTTGTCTCTCTTTACTTGTTTTTCCATTTCTACTACCTATCCTTGGAATCATAGCACTTCGTATTAAACAGATAGAACCCCAATCTAGTATCATATTTGCACAAGAGCGTTTGGGCAAATATGGAGAGACATTTATCTGTTATAAATTTAGAACCATGTATGAAAACAGTGATGAACTATTGGCAGCCTATCTAAAAGAGAACCCTGATGAAGATACTTACTATAAAAAATACCATAAATATAAAAATGACCCTAGAGTCACAAAACTAGGAAATATCTTGCGAAAAACCTCCTTAGATGAACTCCCTCAAATCTTTAATGTCATAAAAAATGAGATGAGTTTTATAGGACCTCGTCCCTATATGTTAGAAGAAGAAGATAAAATCATCAATGAAAGAGAGACTATACTCTCTGTAAAACCAGGAATTACAGGACTCTGGCAAGTCAGTGGTCGTAATGATGTCGACTTCCAATCAAGAATAGATATAGATATGTGGTATATACGTAATTGGAATTTATGGATGGATTTAGTCATACTCATAAAAACCATCAAAACAGTTCTCTTTCGCGATGGGGCAAGATGAAAAACCAAAAAGCACTCTTTCTTGACCGTGATGGTGTCATCAATGTAGACCATGGTTATGTCTCAAAAAAAGAAGCGTTTGAGTTTACAGAAGGTATTTTTGAACTTTTAAAACACTATCTGCAAGAGGGGTATCTTCTCTTTATCGTTACCAATCAGTCTGGTATTGGCAGAGGATATTACACACTGGATGACTTTCAGACCTTAACACAATGGATGCTTGAAGTATTTGAAGCAAAAGAGATAGCTATCCAAAAAGTTGCCTACTGTCCACATGCTCCTGAAAAAAACTGTCATTGCCGTAAACCCAAAACAGGTATGATTGAAGAGATTGTAAAAGCGTATCCTGTTGACCTCTCTGCTTCTTGGCTCATAGGAGACAAACAAAGCGATATAGACTTAGCAACCCATGCAAACATACCACATACTATCGCCATAGGTAACCATGAGATATCAGGTGCCAGCTATCAATTTGCCAGCATATCTGCGTGTTATAGATTTTTAAAAGAGAACCCAAACCTAACGAAATAACTGTTTATCATACAGATAATTAAGCCCTATTACAAAAGCCAAGGCATCTTTTTCAAGTGCTTCATCATGTGCTACTTCAACAAGATGCTCTTTTTCATACCTAAATGTCTGTGCTTCATGGCGTGGTCGTACCACTGCTACCTTGTAGCCTACCCTTAAGGCATAGTTTTCGTTAAATTGCATCAACATCACATCTGCTTTTTTATCTGAGAAGATAGACTTACCCAGTATAGGATACTCTAAATCTTTACCCAGATAATCTAAAGCAGTCGCCAAAACATCTGGCTGTGATATCAGCTTGTCATAGTGCTCTGCCTTAATACCTTCACCCAAGATAAGTGCAGGGATATGAAACATATTAACAGGTACAACATCATCGCCGTAAACACGTATATTGTGATCTGCGATAACTACAAAAACCGTCTCCTTGTAGTAAGGTAATTTCTTAGCCTCTTTAAAAAACTCTCCTATGGCATAGTCTGCATATTTGATGGCATTTTCTACACATTTTTCACCCTGTTTTACCTCTTCTATACGCCCTTTTGGAATATCAAACGGGCTATGGTTAGAAGAGCTGAACATCAATGCAGCAAAAGGTTTGCCCTCTTTATAGAGCTTGGAAAACTTCTCATTTCCCTTTTTTACCAAATCTTCATCACTCACTCCCCATGTAGCCACATAGTGTGGGTTTTTATAATCTTTTTGTTCTACTATCTCATCAAACCCATTCCCCAAAAACCATGAACGCATATTGTCAAAGCGTGCTTCGCCTCCATAAAGAAACATAGTATGGTAACCCAGTGGCTTGAGTAGTGATGCAAAGGTAAAAAAATCACTTTGGGACTTAGTACGTTTGACTACCCCTTTACCAGGGACTGCTAAAAACCCAGAAGTAACACCTGCTATCCCCCTTACTGAACGTGTACCATTGGAGTAGGCATCATTAAACCACAAACTTTCATCTTTTAGGGCTAACAAGTTTGGGGTTATCTCAGGAGTAACAAACTGATAACCTAGACTCTCTTGTAAAAAGATGACCAAGTTCTTCTTTTTTTGTGTGGGGAAGTGTGTCTTTTCTATGCGTTTAAAAGGAGAGCTGCTTTTAAGGTCATTTCCCTCTATTTTTAAAACACTATCTATACGTGCGATGGCTTCATCTGTTGACATTTTACCATAGAGCTTTATGGTCTTTGAGGCATAGCGTTTATTTGCATACATCGAATACCCTACAGAGTATAAAGAGTTTTTTGTTATCTCATTAACGATACGATTGGTAGAGTACATCGCATCTGAAATGTTAGCTGCTCTATGTCCAAAAGAGGAGCGTATGCCTATAAAGAGTAAAAGAGCTATGGGTAAAAACCATACGGCTCTTTTAAACCAAGAGATTTGAAGCACCTGCGTAAAACTCTCTTTGGTGTAACGCAGAAAAAACCATACAAATAACGCTATCATACTAAAGGCGATAAAAAGGGGCAGTTTAAAGTCTGCAATAAGCATATTGAACACCTCTACAGGGTACTCTAGATACTCTACAAATTTAAAGTTAGGTCTGACATCATATTGACTAAAAAAAGGAAATGTAGCATTTTCCATATAAATCAAAAATGCAAACACTACCACAAAATACAACCGTAAAAACAGATTTGAAATCCGTGCCATCACCGTGGGAGAAAAGCTCAGTACCACCAAAGGGATAACAAGTAACATCGAAGCCACCATGGTATCCATCTTTGCACCATACAAAAAAGTAAGCCAATAGTTGGCATCACTTTGGCTAAACCTCTCATACTGCCAGACAAACC
>JAMONG010000227.1 GCA_027066595.1 Sulfurovum sp. | reverse complement strand
TATCTTGTGCCAATTTACCTTTGGTAGTATTATCTTCCATTAAAGTATCTAATAATATGAGTTGTTCAAAGAATGGTTCAAAAGTTTCTGTATCAAAGTATTTACCTTGTAAGGAATCTATCCATAGATTACTTTGTGTGTGTATTGATTTTTCTTTCCATGAAGAAGTAAAAAAGCGTTGAAGTATACCATTATTGTAAGTTTTGAATTTTTTATGATTGTCAAGTAAAGTAGTATAACCTTCTTTCACATATACAACCAATATTTGTTCATCTGTATTTTCATCTAATGTATCTATTGTTAGAAGATAAGCTGTAGTATTAAAATCCGAAGATGATTTTAGATCTTTTTTATCAATAGTAGATGTACTCAATAGTAAAATATTAAATATAATATTAAATATAAATATAATGAATATACTTTTCTCAGTTGAAAATTTTGAGACATATTTTACTTGTTTTATCAGTAAGAATAAAGACCAAAGGTAAAGAATGACAGTAGAAAGAATTAAAATAATTGTAAGCCAAGAATCATTGTAAATATCTATATATGTATCGAAAAATATAAAAAAAAGGTTAATAGGAAGTATAGGAATAAAAGAGAGTAACGTTATCATAAAAATTTCTTTAAGGGACACAACTCCTTTAAAAACCTTTATGATGAAAAATATCAAAAAAACATCAAATAATAAAAGGATGAATCCCGAAAGAATTTTCATCCATAGTCTAATATCATTTGACTCTATGTACCAAGTAACATAATTTGAGTTTAAAAAAATACCTATGATTAAAAGTAGTATTATATTTATAGAGTGAGCATCTTTGAGCATGAATTTTAAGGTTTCAATAGGTTTTATCCATATTTTTATCCATGGATAAAGTAGTGTATTTTTCATTCTTTTCCTTTATTATAATATTATTATAGGGAAATTTTATACGTAATATACTTTTTTACATATTTTGCAAAGTATTGTGTAAAAAGAGTCCCAAGATTATAACGAGGCTGATACCTGCAGATTTAGTATAGAGTTTATTGGCAGTGATAAATACCAGTAGCAAGGTAGCTACTATCATCGTAGCGATGTCAAATATGTAAGCAGAAGCATCGATGGTTAGAGGGCTTGTAAGTGCAGCTGCTCCAAGGACTACGGTAGTGTTAGCCATGTTAGAACCGATGATATTTCCTATCGCCATATCTACTTTACCTTTGACCGCAGCAGAGATACTTACAACGAGTTCTGGAAGTGATGTACCCAAAGATATCATGATAATACCGATAATCCACTCTGAGATACCAAAACTTTTAGCTATCTCTGAAGCACTCTCTACCGTAAAGTGTGCACCAATGACAACAAGTAAAAATGCTCCTATAAGTACAGGAATGGTTTTCGCCCAAGAGAAAGTTCCCTCATCTAAGTCTTCCAAATCATCTTCTGGCATGTTTTTAGCATCTTGGAGTAAAAAGAGTAAGTATGCACCCATAAGAAGAAGAAGCAATGTAGCATCAAAACGGGAGATGACACCATCTAGTATCATCAGTATAAAAACAAGTACAGGTACAAGTGCCCAAGTACTGTCTTTTGCAAAGAAGTCTCTGTTTGGATTTATCTTTTTAGCTATGAGAAATACTGTAGCCAAGACAAGTGTAATGTTGAGGATGTTACTTCCTATGACATTGGCTATGGCGATGTCAGGTTTGCCATTGTAAGATGCTGCGATACTCGCTGCCATCTCTGGTAAAGACGTTCCTAATGCAATGAGGGTAGCCCCTATGATAAACTCAGGAATTTTAAACTTTAAAGCGATACGTTCACTCTGGTTGATAATAAGGTCAGCACCCCAAATAAGGACGCCCATGGCGATAACAAATATAACAAAATTCAAACTAATACTCCTCTGTTCTTACGATGAGACTTTTTGGTAAATCAAACTGTGTGATAAGCACTTCTTCTCTGGCTCTCATCTCCCCATCATCACTCTCATGGTCAAAGCCAAGAAGATGTAGCATCCCATGTATAAAGAGTAGAGAAAGCTCATCTTGCTCACTATGCCCAAATATGGTAGCCTTTTGTTTCACCAAAGAGGCTGCGATGATGATAGAACCTAAGGGCATACCAAATATAGACTGCTCTGTAAAGGGTGCATCTAATGGAAAAGAGAGTACATCGGTGATAGACTCTTTTCCTCTATGTTCTCTGTTAAGAGAAGCGATAGTCTCATCATCTACGATGAGTAGTTCTACCTCTTTGGTAGAAAGAGCATCTGCAATCTGCTCTAACTTACGGAGGTCAAGGCTTAAGTCTGTTTGATTATCCAAATCTATCATGTTGGAAGTTTACCCAAATGTAGGTAAAATGGCAGTAAAAGAGATGTAGGATAGCAAATGAAAAAACGATGTGTATGTATAATATCAGGTGGGATGGACTCTGCTTTGAGTGCTAAAATGGCAGAAGTTGAGGGCTATGAAATCATCGCTTTGCATTTTAACTATGGGCAACGCACTGAGGCTAAAGAGTTAGCGTGTTTTAGAGAAGTTGCTACTTCTGTAGCTGCGGTAGAGTCTTATGAGATAGACTTGCCCTTTTTTGAGCAGATAGGGGCTTCAGCACTTACCGATAAAAACATAGCTGTTCCCACAGGAGGCTTAGAAGAGGGTGTACCTGTCACCTATGTGCCTTTTAGAAATGGTATTTTCCTCTCCATCGCAGCTGCTGTGGCTGAAAAACATAGGGCAGAAGCACTTTTTATTGGTGTGGTAGAAGAAGATAGCTCGGGGTATCCTGATTGTAGAGAGAATTATATAAAGCAGATGCAAAAGGCTATTAACCTTGGAACAAAAGAGGAGACAAATTTGACGATAAAGATGCCTCTAGTGTCACTTAAGAAGTCGCAGATAGTGCAAAAATCTTTAGAGTTAGCTGTGCCACTAGAGAGTACATGGTCTTGCTATAAAGAAGAAGATTTAGCTTGTGGAGTGTGTGACTCGTGTCGTTTAAGACTAGCAGGGTTTAAAGAAGCAGGGGCTGTTGACCCCATAGCGTATGTTTAGCCACATACCTTTGCGAAACCATTAATGACAAATTGAAATTCATATCTACGTGATGGATATTTGGCTAATCCTTCAGTCATAAACTGGTACCGTGTCATCTGTCTGTCCCAAAGTCTATAGGTGAGTCTCTTAAACCACTCTTTTTTTTCAGGAGTATCGAGTGCGATACGTTGGTATCTGCTATCATCTTTAATGCCAGAGGCTACGGTACGCATGGTTTGTTGGTAGAGTGCTAGTTTTTGCGGTGTTGGGTTTTCATAATGCATGGTTACTATCGCACGTTTTTTAGCTGGAGTATTAAGATGTTGGCTAGGACTTGTACATCCAGACATGCCCAAAATAGCGATGCTTGTAAGCAGTAAATAAAATTTCATTCTTTATCCTTGGTAGATTCTTTTTCCTAAAGGGTATCCCTAAAACTATTGTATCAAAATGAAATAAAAATTTGTATGATATAATTGCACAAAAAATATTGAGGTTAAGATATGATGAGAATCCCCGCAAAATCACTACAGGCAAAAGAAGCACATGAACTAGTAAAAGGGTTACAATCTTATTTTGTTTCTAAACTTAATGCTGTGGCATTAGAGTATGGTGAAGGAAAGTCATGTGAAGCTGTAGTGTGGGGACGTGATGGTGGTAAACATGGGGGTGGGTCACGTTATGAAGCACGTGATACAGTGGTCTTTAACCGTGGTTCGGTGAATGTTTCACAAGTACATTATGATGACGATGAGAGTAAAAAATTAGGTTCAGCGACAGCAATTTCTACTATCATTCATCCACGTAATCCTCATGCTCCCTCTATGCATATGCATATCTCATGGACACAGATGAGAGATGGTAAAGGGTATTGGCGTATTATGGCAGACTTAAACCCTTCTATACTCTCTGAATCAGACTTAGATAAAAAGATATTTTCTGCCACACTTAAAGAGACAACGGGCACACTCTATGAAGAGGGAAAAGCTCAAGGAGACAGGTATTTTAACATTCCTGCACTGGGGCGTACGAGAGGGGTAAGCCACTACTATTTAGAGGGCTATAACTCTGGTGACTTTCAAGTAGATAAGGCTTTTGCCAAAGAGGTAGGAGAGAGGGTGATAGATACCTATATCTCTATCATCACTGCCAAACTTAAAACGCATCCTGCTTTCACAACAGAAAAAGCCAAAGAGCAGTTAGCTTACCATACACTCTATCTTTTTCAAGTACTTACTCTTGACAGAGGTACAACATCAGGACTTTTGGTACATGACCAAAATGATGTAGGCATCATGGGGTCTATTCCCTCTCATGTAAACAGAGACATTTTATCTACATGGCAAGAGCTTATGCCCAAACCACAAGATGAACTGGTAGCTGCACTGCTTCATGCCTTGCCAAATGAAACACCTACCCCTGTAGATGTAGAAACGAAGAAAAAACTAGCCAACGCAGTACGTAAACACTATAAAAAGTACCCAGAAGCACTCAACATGCAAGCCAGTGGAGAGAGTATCCCTCCTACTGTAGACAATCACAGCTAAAGAGAAATCTTATAGCCTCTTTTACTCACACTTACTATGAGGTCGGAAGAACACTTTTTTCGTATACGGTAGATAAGTGAACGAAGTGTAACAAAAGAGGTGTCATCTCCCCATAAATGTTTGATAATCTCTTCAAACGTAAGTACCTGATTTCTATGATTACAAAGAAGTTCAATGAGGTCTAACTCTTTTTGGGTTAAAACAATCTCTTGATTGTGACAAAAAAGCTGTTGATTTTCAGGGTGATAACAGTAATTTTCTATAAGCTTGATGGTTTCACTCTCTTGCTTGATGGGTATATGTTTAGACGCCAAGATATGCAAGTTAGTGATAATCTCTTCTTTATTGTATGGTTTTAAAAAGTAGCCTACAGTGTTTGCCTCTTTTGCTGTCTCAATCATGCTTTTTTCTGTGTAGGCAGTAAGAAATGCTATCATGATTTTAGGGTTCATATGACCTATCCTCACTGCTGCATCTACACCAGATATGTTATCTCGTAGCATGATGTCCATCAAAATAAGGTCAGGTTCTTTAGACTTTGCCAACTCTATAGCACCTTTACCTGTACCTACAACACCCACAACCGTGTAACCTGCTTTGATGACTATCTGCTTTAGGTAAGAAGCGGCGATGATTTCATCTTCAACGATAAGTATATTCATGAACCTGTACCTTTAAATATTATCTTGGTATGTAAACCCTCTTTAGTATAGATGTGTAGATTTCCATTGAGGTGTTCACATGAAAGTCGTATGAGGTCTAGTCCGAACCCTTCACTTTTTTCTTCTTTCTCATCTATCCCTTTTCCATTGTCTTTATAGTGTAGCACATAATCATTGTCAACACGTTTGAGTGTGATGTTTATCTCTCCTGTGTTGTTGTCAAATGCATATTTGAGGGAGTTAGTCATAAGCTCATTAATGATGATACCTAGATGTATGATGTCATCAGTGTTAAATATAATATCTTCTATCTTTAGTGTTGTTTTTATGGGGTTGGTTTTAGACATAGGTACGATGTGGGCAACCAAGTTTTGAATGTACTCATGTATGCTAATGGACTTAAAGTCACTCTCTTTGTAGAGTAGCTCATGTACCAAAGCGATAGACTTAATACGTAGTCTATTTTGCTCTATAAAAAGTCGCATCTCTTCTGTTTTTGAAGGCTCTTCTTGTAGTCCTAAAATAGATGTCATCATGTTGAGGTTGTTTTTTACACGGTGATGTACCTCTTTGAGTAAGGCAGTTTTTTCTTCGTTAGATTGTGTTAAGAGGGTGTTGGTTTCTTGTAGTTCTTCATTAAATTTATTGATAGTATGATGCCAGACAAATCCTGCTGCAAAAGAGAACATAATGATGATAAATGATTGAGCTACAAATTTGCTGTCCTGTAAAAAAGGGTAGTGTTCTTTGTGGTAGAAACCGTATGCCATAAGCATAAAAAAAAGCAATATAAATAGTATACTGTGACGTTTGTAGGTTTTTGTATCGAGAGTCATGGCAGCAGCTATAGGTATGGGGAGGAGTTGAAAAATAGTAATATCATATCCTAAGTGGTAGATGTAGTAAAACATAAAAAGGCTTATCATCCAAAAAAGAACCAAAGAAGAGAAGACCACATCTCTTCTTTTTTCATAGTCATACACGAGCCACAGTACAATGGCTATAGCCACTATGTCTAAAAATGCGATGATATACTGACCTACTAAAAGTCGTACCATAAACCCTATGCTAGCCCCTACTAAAAATCCTACAAAGTAGCCATATAAAAATTTTTCTTTTACTGTTTGGTAGTGTTTTATGTTTAGCATGGTTATCACTTAGATTTTATTTTAACCTACTATTTTAGCATAAATATTTGGAACGGATATGTCATTTTTTTACGATTTTAGACCTTTTTATGCAACGGATGTGTCATTTTTTGATGTTATACTTTTAAATAATAAAAAGTTAAAAAGGAAAAGAAATGAAACTACTAAAAAACACAAGCCTAGCACTGCTAAGCACACTCATCATGAGTACTCAAAGTTCTGTGGCAGAAGTACTCACAGAAGTACAGCTACATGCTACCCTAGGCATAGTGACTCACTTTATACTAGATGATGAGAGCAAAAACTTCAAGCCTCCAAAAAAAACAGGACAGGTGAACAGTTATGAAACCAATGGTCTTCAGGTCTTTGATGGAAGCTTAAAAGATGATGGCTTCTACCAAAAAGGTGTCACCCCAAACTACAGTAGAAACGATGGTGACGAGATAGTCACAGACCACATCACGGGACTACAGTGGCAAGACGATGTTGCGGTAGCCAGTGTACAAAAGCCTTGGCTAGAGCCTATAAAGTATAGCCAGTGTACAGGAACAAACGGACAAGCCCTAGATGTTTCTCAGTGTAGCGTCACTGCTGGAGACACTGCTACGAGTTACTGCCTTAACCTTACGCTAGGAGGACACACAGACTGGAGACTCCCTAACATTAAAGAGTTAGTAAGTTTGAGTCACTATGGACAATCGAACCCCGCTATAGACTCTACTTTTCAAAACACTGAGTTTATCCGTTGCTGGTCATCTACTACCGATGCTAGCGATAGCGGCCATGCGTGGAGCGTCAATTTCAGCTCTGGCGGCCAGTACGGCAACAATAAGAACTATAGTTTTTATGTTCGGTGTGTTAGAGCAGGACAGTAAATCTGCTAATGCAGATTTTGATTTTTGGTTTTTGTCTCATTCTCACAGTCATCAAGTGTGATGCATAGTCAAATGCCATAAAAATAAGAGCTATAAAGAAAAAAAGAAATATAAAACCCATACATAGGAGTATAAAATGAAAACAATCCTTTTGATAATGATAGGACTTAGTGTGTCTGCTTGGGCAGACTTTACAAAAACGGGCAACATCGTGACAGATAACACGACAGGCTTGCAGTGGCGAGACGACGCTGCTGTAGGTACAGCTGTCTCTTGGCAAGCAGCCATAGACAGCTGTGAAGCCTTAAGCCTAGATGGCTTTAGCGACTGGAGACTGCCAAACCTAAAAGAACTCACTTCTTTAGTAGACTATAGTGCTTCTAATCCTTCGCTAGACGCTACTTTTCAAAACACTCTCTCTAACACTTACTGGTCTTCTACGACCCATGCTAACAATAGCAACAATGCGTGGGGCGTCAGTTTCAACTATGGCGGCCAGAACG
>JAMONG010000226.1 GCA_027066595.1 Sulfurovum sp. | reverse complement strand
CGATAGTTTTGAGTTCATCTTCAAGATCTTTCACATCAAAAAGCCCAGTCACAACAGTACGCATAAAAAAACGACCATGTTCTTTGTCTACAAATTCACGGTTGTTGTCTATGTTTAAACCTCTATCGTAAAAAACTTTAGCGATTTTATAGACTAAGCCTTTTGCATCTTCACAGTCTATGAGTACTCTTGCTCTTTTTTCCAAAGCTATGACCTATCTACTCGCATAATCGGCAACTATATCACCCATTTCTGTACATGTCATAATCTCTTTTGCATCAAAGTCACCCAGATCACCTGTACGGTAACCCTCAGAGAGTGCTTTTTTAATGGCAGCATCTATCTTGTCTGCTGCTTCATTTTCACCAAGTGCATAACGTAACATCATAGAAGCAGATGAGATAGTCGCTAAGGGATTGGCGATACCTTGTCCTGCAATGTCAGGAGCAGAACCGTGGATAGGTTCAAACAGTCCCACACCTTTACCAGTACTTGCACTTGGTAGTAACCCGATAGAACCACTGAGCATTGATGCCGCGTCAGAAAGGATATCTCCAAAAATATTACCTGTTAAGATGACATCAAACTGTTTTGGATCACGGATAAGTTGCATCGCAGCATTGTCTACATACATATGTGTCAGTTCTACTTCTGGGTAATCTTTGGCTACCTCTTCAACTATCTCTCTCCAAAACTGACTCACTTCAAGTACGTTGGCCTTATCTACAGAACATACACGCTTATTACGTTTCATTGCAATATCAAAGGCAACGACAGCAATGCGTATTACCTCTTCCCGTGTATATATCATCGTATTAAAGGCTTTATCTGCATGTAACTCTCTTGGCTGACCAAAGTAAATACCACCTGTAAGCTCACGTACAACCATAATGTCTACACCCTTGATAACTTCAGCTTTTAAGCTAGAAGCGTTTACAAGTTCGTCATAAACCATCGCTGGGCGTAAGTTTGCAAATGTTCCCATCTCTTTACGTAAGCCTAGAAGTCCTGTTTCTGGACGTAAATGTCTCTCTAATGTGTCCCATTTTGGTCCACCGATAGCACCAAAAAGAATGGCATCACATTTTTTTACACCCTGAATCGTCTCATCAGGTAATGGCACGCCTGTCTCATCTATGGCAGCACCGCCTAGAAGCATCTCTTCATACTTTAGGTTAAAGCCTTGTGTGACAGAAACAGCATCTAGTACCTTAATCGCCTCATCAATAATTTCAGGACCAATCCCATCACCTTTGATAACGCCAATTTTATAGTTTTTACTCATACTTATTTACTCTCTTATATATTTTATAACGTTTTTTGAATAAAGTCCAAAAAACTATACTAATGCTGTGTTCTCTTCAACAGAGTATCCACGCAACTAGTTGCTTTTCTTTGCTATCTCTTGCTTTGCAAACTCTATGAGTCCACCTGCATCTACTAATTCTTGCATAAACTCAGGGATGGGCGTAAACTTGTAAGTTTTAGCTTGGCTTACATTTATCACCTCTCCAGCATCCATATCTACTCTTACTGTGTCACCCTCTTCTATCTCAGTGGCTTCAGGC
>JAMONG010000225.1 GCA_027066595.1 Sulfurovum sp. | reverse complement strand
CCAAATTATCTGAAATGTCTATAACCTGTATTAGTCCACAACATATGGCACTCTTCATGATTTTCAATAAGGTATTGTACAGGATTTTTCATGTTGAGGCTATGATGAGGGATAATAGTGTTGTAATCAATGAGCCAATCAGCCATTTTTTGATTAAAAAGTTCTATATCTGTAAAAAGTAAATCTTCATTATAGTCTACAAACTGTTCTTGTATGGTTCTGTTAAATCGTTCATTGTGAGCATTCATTTTAGGACTTCTAGGGTATGTCCAGTAGTGCGTTAATCCTTTTGCTTGCAATAAAGATTCAAATTCTTTCATAAACTCCGAACCGTTATCAGAAAGTATAGCAAACTGTTTAGGTTTGGCATTGATTTGGATTGTACCTGTAAGTCCATCAATAAGGGCTTCTAATACTTTAGCTGTATGTTTGGTATGTTTACTAGGAATAGCCACAGCAAAGGAGATACGAGAGTTTGGGTCTACCATAGTCATAATGTAGCGTCTTATACCATTAGAGACTCTTTGTATCGTATCTACTGCCCACAGGTGCATTGGTTTGGCTTTTAGGTTTTTAGGCTTTCTATTTTTAAACTTTCTTTTTTTAGGTTTTATTTTACCATTACGGTCTATTCTATAAGGAGTGATACGCATCTTCTCTTTATCTTTAGCAATGACTCTGCCAATGGTTGATTCTGATAGCACTGGTAGCTTTTTCTTTTTACACCAGGGTTTGAGTAGATGATAGAGTTTGGCTTTACCTAAGTTAGGGTATTTTTCTCTTAATCTTTTTATTTCTAAAACGATTTCTCTTGGTACTGTGGATTGACGCTTTTTCTTAGGTGCTTTGGACTTAGGTTCTAGGGACTCTATCTGATTATTTCCCTTTTTGAGTAGTGATTGGTATCGATAGAGTGTTCTTTTACTTATCTCAAAAGCTTCCAGTGTTGCTGCAAGTCCATACTTCTCAT
This sequence comes from Sulfurovum sp., assembly GCA_027066595.1. GTDB lineage: Bacteria > Campylobacterota > Campylobacteria > Campylobacterales > Sulfurovaceae > Sulfurovum. Next base: position 6,870 of record JAMONG010000225.1, on the reverse strand, counting down.
AAAAGAGAACCATCTTATATCTTCTTTGTGCTTCTTTACTTACCATATCATAACGATAGCAGTAATACGCAAATCTTTCAAATCCTCTTATGCTTCGAAACAGGTAATCTGTTTGCATCTTTTACTCCTTTACGGAGTGCCAAATGTTTTTGAACTTATGCAGAGAGTTACCTTCTGTAACTCGTTTATGATAAGTAAACATCCGATAAATATTGGCATATGCAACTTTGACATAACTAAATACTTTACTTCTATGTACAAATTTTAATTTTCTATTTTTAAGAAATTCATTTTTATTAGCTTTATGATTAAAAAATGCATTTTTAAAAATATCAACATTATTTTTACTGATCAGCCAATACCTACCAACATCAAACCAGTATCCTGTTTCAGAGCTAGATTCAATTTTTAAATCACCTAATTTATTTGATATAATATTTCTATTATTAAATAAAAAATTATCTACCTCACTCTTCAATATAGAAATATGTAAAGAATCAATATTGGTATAACATATTTCAACTGACTCATGTAACAAGAACTTTTCAATAGTCTGAACCATTTTCACTCTTGAATTAGCTACTATCTGTGCAGACAAACTATAAATAGATTCATGAGTATTGAAATTTCTGACTTTGATTTTATACCCTTTTTTATAGGTTTTAAAACCAAAATAATCTTTATCTTCAATTGATGCTAATTGTGTATCTATACATAAGTCCTTACGGAAATTTATCATGAATTCTGATTCTAAAAATTTAATCATATTTTCTTTTGTATCAAAATAGATGCTTTTAAATCGTTTAGGATTTGTAGAACTATGAATAGAAATTAGTTTATATTTACAATAGTCATTCATTAATTTATTTCCCTGTTCTTTATATCGCAATCTATCTTCATAAATTTTTTTTGCGTATTTTTTTAATGGATGTTTAATTGTTGACTTACTATAAAAACCTTCTAAAATTTCAATGCTATTAAAATATTTCTTATAATAATTTATCTCATTTCTAAATAAAAGTAATTCTATATGTTGATTATCTTTAAGATTAAAATAAAAAGAGTGATTTAACTTCATATATTTGAATGGATGAAACTCTTTAAAAAAAGTATTGTTTCTGACATTTTTTAGAATAACTCTATATAGTCCATCTGCTAAATTCTCTGTATCATACTTCTCTCTATATTTACTATATTTAATTTATTTTGGTTCAATGAAATCTCCCATCATACTATCAATATACATCGAATTAAAATCAAAGGCTAGAATTGCCCTGTCCTTTCTTTCTTCTTTTAATTTAAATACCTCAGAATATCCCCCTTTATATGCAAAAGCAAAAAAATAATCTAATTCATTTTTAAATCTTAACTTTCGTTCTATTTTGAATAAATATTCAGTAGATAAACCATGTGCAAGTGATTTTCCTTTAATATTTAGTGTAATTATTTTATGTAACAATTTTTCTAATTCTTCGTAATTTTTGTGTATATTTGATATATATTTAACATGATTGAAAATTGGATACTTGATTTCAAAAACTTTTATATCTAAATTAAAATTTACTAACTCTTCTAAAATTAAATCTCTTTCTTTTATTGTCAAAACTATAAGATTATTTAAAATAGTCTTATCTGTGCTAGCTAAAAAATCTCTAATATTGTAAAGTTTATTTTTATAAAGGATAGCCTTTCCATCTGTTGAAACAGGGGCAAATGTAGGTAGTTTTAAGGTATTGGGATTTTTCGAACCAATTCTAATAATTCTTTTGTTATTTACTGCACTATTAGATGATATATTGATACATTGGTCAAATTTACCACAAATAATTTTTTGTATTTTAGCCATCGTTTGTATCACTTACTAATTTTATTAATTATATCGTTATCAACTTTAATTTTAAAACATTTGAAAATGATGATAGTCTTCAAAAAAAGTTCCATGAATGGGGTTATGTTTAAGTTGTGATTGTTACTTGACGCCTACTTCTCAATGCAAAACTAAACTTTTTTTCGGCTGTTGCTTACCCACACCCCTGTTATGCTAAAATCCATTAAAGCTTGACTAATCGTACGATATTTGGTACTATTTTAAAAAGGATTGATTATGACAAAAGTAATGACAGTAAGTCAGGCTAGAACAAACATTTATAAAATAATGGACGAAACAGCCCAAACACATCAACCTATTATGATTACAGGCAAAAGAAACAATGTTGTAATGCTCTCAGAAGAAGATTGGAATGCAATTGAAGAAACCTTATATTTAAATTCTATACCTGGTATGGCTACTTCAATAAAACAAGCGATGGACTCTTCAAATAGCGAATTCAGCGAAGATGTTGAATGGTAGCCTACAAGGTTATATATTCTAAACAAGCTTTAAAAGATGCGAAGAAGCTTTCATCTGCTTCTTTAGATAAAAAAGCAAAAGAATTAATTGAACTTATTGAAAATAATCCATTTCAAAAACCACCCCCATATGAGAAACTAGTTGGAAATTTAAGTGGTTCATTTTCACGTAGGATAAATATTAAACATCGAATTGTTTATGAAGTTATAGAAAATGAAAAACTTGTGAGAATATCAAGAATGTGGACTCATTACGGAGAATAAGATAACAAATACGAGGAGACATGATAACTGTCATGTTACCTGCCTCTTTGGTTACTTAAACCGTCTTAGAAGAATCACTATACCGTGACTTCAACTTCCCTTCCATACTCAAATAGCTGTTTAGTGCACCGATGTAGGCTCTTGCACTTGCCAACATCGTGTCAATGTTAAGTCCATGTCCTATGATGGCTGGTTCTCCGTTAAATGATACCTTAACGGTGACTGAGGCTAAGGCATCTTTACCTTCACTGACAGATTTTACTTTATAGTCATCCAATCTTCCCTCATAGCCTGAGATACGGTCAATGGTTTTAAAGATAGCATCAATGGTTCCCTCTCCAATGCCTGCTTCGATGATTTCATTGTCATCTTTTTTTATCTTCACTGCCGCAGAGGGTACACCATTTGAACAGTCCATTAACTGCAATGAGACCAATTCATAGATTTGGGTAGCTTTGGTCATTTCGTTGGTGACTAAGGCTCGTAAGTCATCATCGTAAATCTCTTTCTTTTTGTCGGCTAAAATTTTAAAACGTTCAAAAGAGCTGTTTAATGCTTCATCATCCAAAATAAATCCTAACTTGGCCAACTTGTCTTTAAATGCAGCACGTCCTGAGTGTTTACCCAAGACCAAAGTATCATCTTTAACCAAACCGATACTCTCAGGTGTGATAATCTCATAGGTCTCTTTGTTTTTTAACATACCGTCTTGGTGTATACCAGACTCATGTGCAAAGGCATTTTTACCTACAATGGCTTTGTTTGGTTGTGGTTCTATGCCTGTGATGTTAGCTATCAAACGGCTTGATGGGTATATCTCTTTTGTATTGATGTTGGTATCATAGCCTTCAAAGACATCAGAACGTGTTTTTAATGCCATGACTATCTCTTCTAATGCAGCATTTCCTGCACGTTCACCTAAACCATTGATGGTACATTCTACTTGTCTAGCACCATTAATTACGGCTTCTAAAGAGTTTGCAACCCCTAAGCCTAAGTCATTGTGATTATGTACTGAGATGATGGCACGTCCTTCTACATAGGCACTCATTTCTTTCACCATGGCACCTATCTCAAATGGAAGTCTAAACCCTACAGTATCTGGTAAGTTAATGGTTGTTGCACCTGCTTCTATGACGGCATCAGATATCTCTTTCATAAAGCCCATGTCTGAACGTCCTGCATCTTCACAAGAAAACTCTACATCATCCACAAAAGTTCTTGCATATTCAACTGCTCGTATTGCTCTTTTGATGACTTCATCAGGTGTCATTTTTAACTTGTATTCCATGTGTATCTTAGATGTAGCGATGAAAGTATGGATACGTTTCATTTTTGCTTTTGCTATGGCTTCTCCCGCGGCTTTAACATCATTGTCAGTTGCTCGTGCTAACGAACAAACTGTTGAGTTCGTCACGCGTTGTGCTATCTTGTCTATGGCATCAAAGTCCCCTGGACTAGCAGCTGCAAATCCTGCTTCTATGATGTCTACACCCAAACGCTCTAATTGTGCTGCGATTTGGATTTTCTCTTCGGTGTTCATGGAAGCCCCTGGGCTTTGTTCACCATCTCTTAATGTTGTGTCAAATATTTTAATGATATCTTTGCTCATTGTATTACCTTGTATGTATAAAAAGCGTCTCTTCGCTATGAATGGTCTAATTTTACCTAAATAGTGGTTATTAGAAACTAATATGTGTGTTGTATAAAAAAGTGTGTGATAGTTAGACTATTAGAGTGCGAGCAGTAGCAGGAGAGCAGTGGCTTTAGTGAAAATAGTATGTGTATGAATGGTTGTTTTCATGGTGTTCTCCTGTAAAATTTTTATAAGTATACAGTAAATTAAAATAAATTACAAGGGATAATTTTTATCTTTTAATTTTTATGTTGCGTAGGTTGAGTGTTCGTAAGGCACGCAGTGGTCCATAAAGTGTATAGGTCAAGATAATAATGGCAAAACCTTCTGCTGAAAAGAGGTAGAGTAGGGAGGCAACAAGAACAAGGAGTATCATGGTTTTAAATACCATAGGCTTGTCAAGTTGGACTTTTTTAAATGAGGGGTAGCGAAAGTTACTTACCATGAGTATGGATACACCAAGGGCTAAAAAAAGTAAAATGATACTGTAACTTTGAAGTGCATACTTGTTAAAGAGTAAAACCCACATAGAGACAAAGACAGCAGCAGTAGGGATGGGTAGACCTATGAAGACGCTGGGGTCTGTTTTTGCTGTAGAGATGTTAAAACGTGCCAAACGGATAGCACCAAAGATCACATAAAGAGCAGAGACTAAAATACCAAAACGTCCATACTCCTGTCCTATAAAAAAGTAAAGTAACATCGCTGGAGCAATACCAAAAGAGATAATGTCTGCTAAAGAGTCAAACTCAACACCAAACTGGCTAGTGGTGTTTGTCATGCGTGCAACCCGCCCATCTAAGCCATCAAATATAAGTGCTAAGAGTACAAGCCAAGAAGCTAAGACAAAGTGCCCTTTACTTGCCTCAACGATACTTATGACTCCTACAAAAATGCTACTTGCTGTAAACAAGTTAGGCAAGATGTAGATAAGGTTGGCTTTTTTCATTGCTTAGGCTTCGTTATCTTCTGCTTCTTGTTTTTCTTTTTGTTCCTTGGCAAAGGCTTCTGCTTTTGCTATTTTATCGCCATGTGCGAGACGGCTTTTCATGTTGTTTTCTTTTTCATACTCAGCTATGATAGAACGTACTTTTTTACCTTCTATCACTTCCACATCTAGTAGTACCGCTGTCATATTTTCTATAGCTTGGTGGTATTCATTGAGTGTTTTCTTTACAAAGTTATAACGCTCGTTGAGTGTAGAACGGATATAGTTATCCATATCTTCTGCCATTTTTTCACTGTAGTCAGTGCTCACTGCACCACCACCTAGAAAAGAGTTAGAAGAACGTGAAAGTACCATGAGTCCTGCTATATCTGTCATACCATAGACTGAAATCATATCTTTGAGTATCGCTGTAGCACGGTCAAGGTCATTTCCAGCACCGGTAGAGATCTCTTTTATAAAAATCTCTTCAGCCGCACGACCACCCAGAAGTACATCTATCTCAGCCATGAGTTCATGTTTTTGTTTTAAAAATCTATCTTCATCGTCTGGGAGATGTAAAGTATAACCCAAGGCACCAAGCCCTCTAGGTATGATGGAAACTTTCGTAACGCGTGTAGCACCTTTGGTTAGCTCTGCCATGAGGGCATGTCCACTTTCATGGTAGGCTACGATTCTTTTTTCAACATCGGAGATTTTTCTATTCTTTTTTTCGAGTCCTACAAATGAACGTTCTATTGATTCTAGCAAGTCAGATTGGTCTATCTCTTTTTTGTTAAAACGTCCTGCAAGAAGTGCAGCTTCGTTGATAATATTTGCTAAGTCCGCACCTGCAAGTCCTGCAGTTTGTTTTGCCACTATAGTTAAATCTACTTTTTTAGAAAGCTTAACACCTTTAGAGTGTACTTTTAAGATAGCCAAACGTCCATCAAAGTCTGGTTTGTCTACCAGTACTTGTCTGTCAAAACGTCCTGCACGAAGCAGGGCAGCATCGAGTATTTCTGGTCTGTTGGTAGCAGCGAGTACGATGACTGGCGTGTCTGTACCAAAACCATCCATCTCTGCTAGGAGTTGGTTGAGGGTTTGTTCTCGCTCATCATTTCCACCCATTTGACCACCAGAGGCTCTTGATTTACCAATGGCGTCTATCTCATCGATAAAGATGATAGATGGGGCTTCTTTTTTTGCTTGTGCAAAGAGGTCACGAACACGGCTTGCACCTACCCCCACAAACATCTCGATGAACCCCGAACCAGAGACTGAAAAGAATGGTACAGAAGCTTCACCTGCAACTGCTTTAGCAAGCAGTGTTTTACCTGTTCCTGGAGGTCCTACAAGCAAAAGTCCTTTGGGTATCTTGGCTCCTAGTTCCATGTAGCGTTCTGGGAATTTAAGGAAGTCAACTATCTCTTTGACTTCATCTTTGGCTTCTTCTACCCCTTGTACATCTGCAAACTTGGTGTCTGGTTTTTCAGAGTTTATGAGCTTATCTGCTTTACCTGCACCCAAGATGCCTCCTCCCATACCTTTGCTCATTTTTTTAGCAAGGAAAATCCAAATACCAAAGAAGATGAGAATAGGAAGAAGAGAACCTAGTAGTTCAGTGAGGAAGCCTCCACCCATAATACCTTCATAAGCAATTCCTTTTTTTTCTAATAGAGGAATAAGGTCTTTG
>JAMONG010000224.1 GCA_027066595.1 Sulfurovum sp. | reverse complement strand
ATTGTCGGTGGAGCTACATTTATAGAAAATGATTATGGTACACAAACAGCACGTGCCTTGATATATAAAGCCAAATGGTTTGAAGTCTTTTTAGCCTATTTTGTGGCGATATTGGTTTATAACATACTCAAATATAAAACGTATAAAACAAAACTTCCTGTATTTATCTTTCACTTTTCATTTCTTATCATCGCTATAGGGGCACTTATCACGCGTTATGTCGGCTATGAGGGTATCATGTCTATACGTGAGGGTGAGATGAGCAGTGTGATGGTCTCTGATGTTAAAAACCTACAAGTACATGCTACACAAGATAAAAAGAGTGCTTTCTTAGAAAAAGAGCTATTTTTCTCTACTATGACAGGTAATAGCATGAGTGAAAGTCTAAAGATAGGTGACAAAGAATTAAAAGTAGAACTTTTAAAGTACCTTCCAACAGCAGATAAGCATGCCGTAGCTTCACCAGAGGGTAAAAAGCTTTTAGAACTCAAAATCTCAGCAGGTGGACAAGGGAAGATACACTTTTTCACTAAAGGTGAAAAAAAAGACTTTGGTGGCTTCTATGTAGGGTATGAGATAACCCCAGCGACAGACAAACCAACCTTTCTCATAAAAGACAAAGGTGAGGGGTATAGTGTAGCGTTTCCTTTTATCCTTGAGACACTCAACATGAACGATAAAACTTCAGGAAAACTAGAGGGTGGAGAGAATGACTTTAAAAATAGAATGCTTTACCGCTTTGGAGGAAATGCCATCGTACTCAAAGATGTACATGAAAAAGCAGTGGTTAAGATAGACTCTCATGACATTAAAACACAACGTGGAGAGCCAGAGTACATGCAGTGGAAAGTCTCAGTAGGAGAGAAAAGCCAAGTGGTGACAACAATGCCGTACAAAGGTAGAATGGGTGAAGTTCAACATATAGACTTAGATGGTGTGCATATAGATTTACGTGTAGGAGCAAAGCTTATAGAGTTGCCATTTAGCATTAAACTAAAAGACTTTGAGTTAGAGCGTTACCCCGGTTCTATGACACCTGCATCTTACTCTAGTAGGGTAGTGCTTATAGACAAAGAGCAAAACCTCACGATGCCGTATCATATCTATATGAACCACATTTTAGAACACAGAAACTATAGATTTTTCCAGTCTTCATATGACCCCGATGAAAAAGGTACGGTACTCTCTGTTAACCATGACCCAGGTACATTACCTACTTACTTAGGGTACTTACTTCTTACTATTGGTATGTTGTGGTCACTTTTTCATCCTAATGGACGTTTTCAGAAGTTACTCAAAGGTGCCAGAAAATTGCAATCAAATAAAGTGCAGTCCAGTATTGTAGCTATGGCATTTGTATCACTTCTTGCTTTTGCACCACAAAATCTACAAGCAGCCTCACCTAAGATAGATGCAGAGATGTTAAAGACTATGCAGTCTTATGATTTGCACCACACGTTAAACTTTGGGAAACTTGCAGTACAAGATCACCAAGGGCGTATGAAACCTATGGATACTGTAGCCCATGATGTTATCGCTAAGATTACAGGGCGTTCTGCACTCTATGACCTTGAAC
>JAMONG010000223.1 GCA_027066595.1 Sulfurovum sp. | reverse complement strand
AATGTTGTAAGAGTATCTCTTATTATTATGAACGATAGAGAACAGAATTATAAAAAGTAATAATTTAAATCATTTTTATATTATAAATTAAATATACTTTTTATTTAACAGATAATTAACACTACTGTTTTATCATTTTGGACTTTAAATGAACAAAGGATGGAAAATTCATACTGAGTTGATGTGTAATAGATATACTCTATAAAATATTAGAAAAATCTAAGGATAAACAATGAAAAAACAAAACTTTTTACTTACATTAGGAACAACGTTACTTTTAACGGGAACACTTTATGCACAAGATGGAGCAGCACTTTTTGATGCTAAATGTGCTGCATGTCATCAAACATCACGTCCTAGTGATATCTCTACACTTGTAGCACCACCAGTGATGGGTGTGATGAGACATGTGAAGATGAAATACACAACAAAAGAAGAGGCAGTTGCATTTATAGCAGACTATGCACTTGACCCACAAGTGTCTAAAGCAGTATGTATGCCTCAGAAGATTAAACGTTTTGGACTTATGCCATCACAAAAAGATAAAGTAAGTAAAGATGAGTTGCAAACCATAGCCTCATGGATGTATGATAACTTCCCATCTAAAGGGTTTCAAGGCATGGGTAAAGGGCATAAAGAGGGTAAAAACTGCCAAGCACATTAACAAAGAAAAAAGTTAAAAACTCTTTCCTATGCCGATACTTGATTTATAGCTTATTTCGTTTTGTAAACCGTTAAAGTTTTGGTAAATGGGTGTGGAGAGAGTGAAAAAGAGTGCATAGTTGTTTTCGGTGAGCACCTGTATACCTGTGGTGACGAATAGGACATTATGTCCAGTGTTCTCAGCCACAACCCCGTTAAATCGGTCATTGTCTACCCACTCTCCATTGAGTTCTACAAAAATATCTACAGAATAGTTGGATGTATGATGTTCATTTTGAGTATGTAAAGTATGGTCATGCTCTTCTCCTATTAGTTTGTAAGCAAGTGCAAAGTTGTAGTTAAAAACATCGCCTAGTTGACTCTCTTCGACTCCTTTGCTGTTATATTTGTAAAGCAGATTACTGTGTAAAGATAATGTCTCAAAATCTTTGCTAAAAGCCACCCCTGCAAAAAGATCCCAAGAGCCAGTTCCAGGTTGTAAGTCGGCTTCCAAGGCTTCACCTTCTTCTTGAATATTTGTTTTCCCTGTGGGTGCTTTTATACCTGTTATGAGTGCTATTTTTGTCTGCTCTTTGTCATATATTTTGTATGCCAATATCGCAGAGAGGTCTCCCATACCTTCTGCATCACTGTGTGGATGTACCTCAACGATACCGTCCTCAAATTCACCTGCACGTATGTTGGTACGAGAGAGGTATGGTAGTTGCATATTGAGTGTAAGGTCATCGCTGATACCATAAGAGAGTGAGAGTGCATAGGAGTGAATGGCATCTACATTATGTAGGTGTTCTGAACCATTTTTCAGTGCAGTAAGTATAGTTGTGTCTTTTAGAGAATTGTTACGTACTCTCTCTGCATTGAAGCCTACGTAAAGTCCACCTTTTTCCATCGTATTTGCAGACATGGTATAGACTGCTCCAGAGCCACCTGCTCCTAAAACATGAGAAGCATTACATGCCCATAGTGGGGTAGAGAACATAAGGGTAGCGAGTAGGCTAAGATGTTGTTTTTGGGTGGTCACTATATTTCCTTAACAAAGTGGATATCTGAGATGCAATAGTAGTCCGTAAAGACTTAAATGCGACTTAGTCGCATTAGTTAAAGTTCTTTTCTGTTAAGATGTCTTTATGAATATAGAAGAGATGATAAAAAATAAGAACTTAAGATTGACTGTTGCTCGAACAGAGTTATTGGAGATGTTGTTAAAACAGAGTAAGCCCATCTGTTATGAAGATATAAAAGAGTATATGACAATGGATAAGGCAACATTTTATAGAAATATATCACGCTTTGAAGAGGAAGAAATTGTGCATAGTTTTGAAGCAAATGATAAAAAGCGTTATTTTGAAATCAAAATAGATAAGCATCCTCACTTTATGTGTAACTACTGCCATAAGATAGAGTGTATCACTGACCCTCATACCCCTCTGTTAGAAGGGTATATCGTTGAAAGTGTTATGTTTAAAGGACGATGTAGTGCATGTCAATAGCGTTATGGGTGACCACCTTGGTTTCCTTGGGCATTTTGTCCACCTTGATTGTCTTGATTACCTTGTTCATTTTGAGGATACTCAGGATGACAGTAATTAACACCGTCAATCGTACCTAACGAACAACATCCATCAACAACACCCATCTTTTTTAATCCACTATCAAATGCCCAGTAGTGATTGTAACTTCCTGATCTGAGGAGTTCAAATACAGAGACTACATCAGATGCGTTAGAAGAGGTTGCTAAAGCGATGTCTACTGTAAGGTCATTAATATCGGTGACTTCAACCATACATGCAGATGTTAGAGCAGCCTGAGGTGAAGAGAGACCCTGTGTAAATAATGTATCGTAAAGTGCTTGTATCTCTGGAAGGGCAAACTCACCACTTGGTAGATTACTATCATTTTGTAAACCATATTTATTTGCAAGTTCTCCTACCATTGCGATATGTTGTATCTCTGAATTGAGTGCAACATTGGTTAATGCATTGAGTGCGTTTGCATCACTTATATGATAGTTATATAAGTTCATGTAGACATCATAAGCTAATTTCTCTTCATTGACCATGTAAACAATGGATGCTTCTAGTTCTGCATCGAGTGTTGAAACTCTTGAATCGTTTGTAGCTGGGGTGTCACTTGCTTGAGGTTGTGTAGTATTTTCTATAGGGACTAGAGTTGTATCTAGAGTACTTGAAGTGGTATCTGTACTCCCACAGCCTACTAAAAGTATGGATGCAAGGGTTGTAGCAATAAGTGTGTTCTTAATCATAATGAATCTCCTTAAATTTATAATAAGAGATTATAAAATATATTTGTTACCTTGATGTTACTTTGGATAGATGAAGTCTAAATGTTACAATGGTTTCGTCTACTTTTACTTCAATAGGTATCTCTAGTTGTGTGCATAATTTTTTAACGATATGTAAGCCTATGCCCAACCCACGTTCACCCTCTTTATAAAAACGTTCAAAAACCCTTGAAGGATTTTTAATACCGTAGCTACTGTTGCTAATAGAGAGTATATGATTTTGTAAAGTAATATGAATGTTTCCATTTGCAGTATTGTGTTTAGTCGCATTGCTTAAAAGGTTGTATATCACTCTTGAAAGAGCATTTTTATCACTCTGTATGACTATGCTATCTATATCTACCTTCCACTCCAAATAATGATACATAGGAGCAAAGAAAGCAACTTGTTCGTCTATAATCTCTTTGATATCAAATTTTTCACTTTTGTAACGTACATCTTTAAGATACGCATCTAAATTATGATGCAACATAGCAATTGTTTTTGCACTTTTTGTAATACTCTCTACTTTATCATTTTTAGCATCCATCATTTTAAGGTTAATGAGGATGGAGGTAATAGGGGTATTTAGGTCATGAATAATATCTTTTATAAAAATTTCTAAAAGTTTTAAAGATTCTCGTAAAGGTTTTAAAATGTAAGAAGAGAAGAGTAGGGAGATAAATATGGCAATAAATGTAAGAAAAAGAAACTGCCACAATAGCGTGTTCTCTAGCTTATTTACTAAACTCTGGTAAACAGCTAAAGGGTAATAAATCTTGAGTAAGTCTTTTTGATTGTTAGGGAAGGGAACTAAAATATGAAGGGTTTTTTTATCTTCTAGAAGTTCGTAGAGTGTTGTATTTTTACTGTAAGGTACGATGTCTATTTCAAAGCGATTATTGTCAAAGGTGAGACTATAGTTTTTCATCTCTAAAAAAATATTCTCTTTGAGATGCTCTTTTTCTATTTTATTATAATGATAGAAAATAAAAAGAAGAAATATTTCCATCACAAGAAAAAACAGTAAAAAACTTTTGAGGAGAGCCTCTTTTTCAGATAATTTGATAACCCACTCCTCGTACATTTCTAATCTCAATATCAAGAGCTTTTTTTAGCTTAGAGATATTGACACGCAGTGCCAAATCTGTAGGGTGTTCAAGTAGTAATAGCAGTTCATCTTTGGTGACAGGGTTTGGCTGGTTTTTTACTAAGGCAATAAAGATATTTCTTAATACGTCACCTATAGATATATGTTTTCCTTCATTGGTGATATGCTGTGTTTGTAAGTCAATTTCAAAGGCTTTATACGTTAGCTTCTCTTTTAATGCACTGGTTTTTGCTTTAATGCGTATGAGTAATTCTTCTGGGTCAAAGGGCTTTTTGAGGTAGTCATCTGCACCTGCGATAAACCCTTTACTTACAGAACCAATATCGACCAAGGCACTGATGATAATAGTAGGTGTAAAATCATTAGCTTCACGTAAAGCAGAGAGAAGATCAATACCATTAAGCAGTGGTACATTGATGTCAAAAAGGTACAAGTCATAGCGATTGTGATAAGACATATCTAATGCCTCTTCACCATTTTTTGCCCACTCTACCTCGTAGTTATTATAGTTCAAATATTTTATGAGTGTATCAGACAAAGAGGGGTCATCTTCTAGCAGTAGTATTTTACTCATCTTTTACCTTTTCCTTGATGTTGTCCTTGCCTTTGTATTTGCATATGCTGTCCTTGTTGAAGTCCATTGTTGTTTGTATTTTTGATGCTACTGTTATTTTTTTGCGGATGATTTTTAGAAAAACTTTTTTGTAGATTACGCATGGCTTCATTTCTGGTTTCTTGATTCATGGTTCTTAGTAAGATTTTGAGCTCATTCATTTTAACCCTTTTTTGTGCATTGGGAGCTTTTTTAATTTCTTGAATCAGGGTATTAATAGATGCTTGCTGTGAAGATTTATCATCACTCCATAGCGGAGTTGAAAGATAGATACTTAGTAGTATGAAAATAGGTGCATATTTAAACATCTTTTACTCCTTTATTTTATTAATCTATTATACAAACAAGGTATCTTTAAAACATAACACCAACAGTAAGCAGTAAAGTATGGTCATAAGAGAGATCATCTAATGCATATCTGTAAGTTGCTGTGGCAAATAAATTGTCTGTAAAAGTGTAGCTGTTAAACCAGGAGAGTGACTCTTCTGCATCTATCTCTTTATAGATAGAACCCACATAGTTATAGGCAATTGCACTATACCATGCTCTGTGTATACTGTATCCTGTACCTAATGAAAATGCAGCATAATCCTCATATGTTTGCATATCACTGTCTGCGGTGATAGTATATCCTGTGAAGAGAAATAAGTTTTGTTTTTGATTTATCTTATAGCTATAATGGATAGAAGCAAAATAATCATTATCTAGTGAAATAGTATGATTTGAGGGGTTCGTTTTATTTTTCCTTCTTCTTTTTTTAGGTCTGTTGGTACTTTTTTTCTCATAGCTTATATCACTCAAAAACCTAGTACCAACAGAAAGTTTTATATCTCCTTCTAAAAGTTTAAAAAAGTACCCTGTACTTAGGTAGACATCATTACTACTATTAAAATTGTCTTCTGTAAAACTACCAACAGTGGTGGTACGAAGATTTGAAAGAGAAATATCCCAGTTTTTATAGCGATAGTTTGCAAAAAGGTTTAATGCATTGTTATTTTCATAACTTTCATCTTGAAGTAATTGTGTACCTATTTGTAATGAAAAATTACCATAATACTGTTCTTTCTTATTTAAATCACATCCAAACTCATCAACTATGACATCAAAAGAGGTGTTTGGACATCTATCGATAGTATCATCAACCCCATCAATATCATAATCTTGATATGCCTGTATCGTAGTGAAAAAAAGTAGTAATATGACAGCTATTCTTTGGAACATCAATAGACCTTTTAAAATACATTTTTATAATTATGTCAAGAATTTGTTACTTGCGTGTTACTGTAGATTAGGAGAGATACAATTGATATTAGGTTCACATTGTCATCGTATACTTTATATTATGGGTCAATATATTTACTCAATTAACATGTTGGTAACATTTAGATTATATTATACCGTATATAAATATGAGGATGAAACCAATGAAAAAAAATAGTTTAAAATCGACGTTGACATTAGGTGCTACAATAGTTATGCTTACCGCTTGTGGTGGAGGTAATGGTGGTGGAGGTGGTGGTACACCTGTTGCAAGTAGTGAGTTACCTGCTACAGTACAGGCTGCGATAGATGCCCCAACATCCGCACTTTCACAAGAATTGACCAATACCCTCTCTTTTATGGGCAATGAAGAGAGACTTGCTTATGATGTCTATAATAGGCTTTATGTCGAGTGGGGAACTAGACAATTTACAAATATCGCGACAAAGTCAGAATATAAACATATTACAGCGGTACAAGGTTTGGTACAAAAATATAAACTCAATGACTCTGTAAACTTTACTAATGTTGATCTACCATCACTGGGGTATATGATGACGCCAATAGAGAGTATGCAAGCAGGTACTTATGATGTTTCTGAAATCCAAAAACTTTATGATGATTTAACTGCACAAGGTGTGGTGTCTGAGACTGAAGCATTAAAAGTTGGGTGTATTATAGAAGTGGTTGATGTGGAAGATTTAGATAGAGAAATTGCTTTAGCACAAAGAGAAAATGCAACAGATATAGTCACGGTATTTAATTTTCTACGCGATGGAAGTTACAACCATTATTGGTCTTTTGATAAAGGACTGAAAAACAAAGGCATAAGTGCAGGGTGCTGTACATGGGCAGAGTGGTGTCGACCTGAGTATCCACAAAACGAAAAAGGTGGGAGATAAAGAAAAATACTCTCTATCTCCCACACACCTTAAACTCCTTTTAGGTAAAATACTCTAAACTATTTTTAACTACTAAAAGGACAACGTATGTCAATCAAATGTGCATTTTTATTTCCAGGTCAAGGCTCACAGTCTGTGGGCATGGGACAAGACTTTTTTAACAACTCTGAAGTAGCCAAAAAACTCCTTATCGATGCGAGTGTACGAACAGGTATCGATTTCTCCTCTTTGCTCTTTGAAGAGAATGAACTACTGGGGCAAACAGAGTATACGCAACCTGCTATCTTACTCGTAGGTGCGATGGCACATAAGCTTTTTACCGAGGAAACAGGCATCAAACCAGTGTTGACGATGGGTCACTCTTTGGGTGAGTTTACCGCACTTGTTGCATCAGGAGCATTAGATGCTGTAGATGCAGTAGAACTTGTAAACCTCAGAGGGCAGCTTATGGCTGAGGCGTGTTCTAAACAAGAAGTAGGGATGATGGTCTCTTTAGGACTCTCTGATGAAGCTGTAGAAGAACTCTGTGCGGCTCAAAGAGAAGCAGGGCTTCAAGTATGGGCTGTAAACTACAATGCAGATGGGCAGATAGTCATCGCAGGGATTAAGAAAGATTTGGAACTACTTGCACCTATGGTTAAAGAAGCAGGTGCAAAAAGAGCAATGTTACTTGACATGTCAGTAGCCTCTCACTGTCCACTACTAGCATCTGCTTCAGCTCCACTAGAAGCAAAACTCAAAGAGATGCTAAAAGATGACTTCATCGCTCCTGTTATCTCCAATGTAACTGCACAAGCCTATAACACAAAAGAAGAAGCACTAGATTTACTCCCTCAACAACTTGTTAAACCTGTACTTTATAAGCATTCTATGGCAAATATTGATGATGAGGTAGATTGCTATATTGAGTTTGGTAACGGTAATGTACTTAAAGGGTTAAATCGTAAGGCTACGAAGAAACCTCATTTTAATGTGAGTGATATGGCTTCTTTGGAAGTAACTATTGCTGCGGTAAAGGAACTTGATGTCTAAAATCGCCATTATGGGGGCTATGCCTGAAGAGGTAGAGCCTATTGTTGCTAAGTTAGAGAACCTTAAAGAGACTGTATATGCTGCAAACAAGTACTATGAAGGCTCATACAATGGACAAGAAGTT
>JAMONG010000222.1 GCA_027066595.1 Sulfurovum sp. | reverse complement strand
TCAGGTGCATGACTCTCAACACCAATGTCAGAAAAGAACTGCATCAAACCTTTATGGTCTAAGGCTTCGAGTGCAGGGGACATAAAACGCCCATCTCGCCCAAAACGTCTCATGAACTCTTCATTGTCAAGTGTATTGGTAAGGTTACAGCGTCCACCACCTGTAGCTTTAAGTTTTGCACCTATTTTGGAAAGCTTTTCTAAAAGAAGTACCTTTTTACCCTCTCGTGCCGCCGTAATAGCTGCCATCATCCCAGATGCACCAGAACCAATGACGATGAGTTGGTAGGGGGCTTTTGACATGAAAATCCTTAGTATCATATATGTGTTCTTGCGTAATCATAACAAAAAGTATGTCAATTTGCCATATTTTTACAGCCAATGCCACTTTTTTGATATGCTCATTCATATACTTAAAAGGAGTGTCTACAATGAAACATGAAATGAAATGGATTACCATTTGGATATTAACTGTAACTATTTTTACATTATTAATTCTTACTTACTTTTATCTGAACCAAGAGTTATTACTCTATGTGCAAGATATAATCGGTTTTTCTTTAATATTTATAGGTATTCCATACCTTATTTGGAAATATAAACAAATAAAGTTTGTTGAAAAACGTACCATTATCATACAATTTTTGAGTGACTGATACCCAATACTAAGCTCAAACCTATAAAATATACAAATACTTTGAGGAGCATGCATGACATTTACAATCCAAAACATGCAAGAAATACTCCCATGCCTAGAAAATAAACTTCAGACAGAAGCATCTATTACATTTTCTGTGTTCAATCCCGACATAGGTGATGGTTATGCAGGTACAAAAGTATGCATAGAAGGTGAAATCTATGTTCACAGAGGGTACAAAGCATGGACAGACCTTGCAGAACTTCTAAAATGTAAGATGCTTACACCCAAAGAGGCTGCATACCCACTTGTTACCCTAACTTTTACAAAGCTCAAAGAGACTTCATTTCATACCGATGACAAGAGTAGTGAGAAGTACGGCATAGACTCTCACTTCTCTCAAATACAAAAAATGGAAGAGCCTGCTTTTCTCTACTACTACCAACAAGCCTTAGACAATGTTAAAATAGAAAATAGACAAGACATTTTAAACCTCGGTATCAACAGGGGTGATGAGTTTGAAGTGATTAGAAATAGAGTAGATACTAAAAAATATAAAAATATAAATTTTGTAGGCTTAGACCATTCAGAGACAGCTATAGCCCACGCTGAACGTATATTCCCCGAAAATAATGTCACATTTTATGCCCATGATATAAACCATATAGATACACTTCAACTAGGACAGTTTGACTTACTCATAAGCATAGGAACCTTGCAAAGTCCAAGCATCAACTTTAAACCTTTTTTTATGAAACTTGTCCAAGAGTATCTCACAAAAGATGCAGCCATCATACTAGGTTTTCCAAACAGTAGATGGGTAGGGGGTGAGATGATTTACGGGGCTAAAGCACCTAACTATGCTATGAGCGAAATGTCCTTAGTCCTCAATGACATTATATTTTGTAAAAAATACCTCCAACAAAAGAAGTTTAGGGTCACGGTGACGGGTAAACAATACCTATTTCTCACCG
>JAMONG010000221.1 GCA_027066595.1 Sulfurovum sp. | reverse complement strand
TCGCACACTCATCGACATTGGGTTGTTTTGAGAGTTCTGTTTTCTCATAAATTGCTTCTTGGTATTTGTTAATTGCAGGTGAGACAAGGCGTGCTATCTCTCCTCCCATCATCACAGCGACAAGCTGCACAGCATCTCTGTACTCCATGCCCTCTTTTACATTTTTCTTTACTTCTGTGTAAAACTGTTCTGTTGGTAGTGCTTCATTACTTATTTCACTCATCTTGTACCCTTAAAATATTTGTAACAATGTAACAAAAATCTCCCTAGTCTTAACTTATAAAATAAATAAGAGTATTTTTATCCTATTTAATTTTACTTGTGCTATAATCTGATTACAAAAAATTTAACCAAGGATATAACATGCCAAAAATTAACAAATACGTAGACATCTCAGAAGTAGATAGAGAAGCAAAAAAAGACCTTATCGACAGACATTCACCATTTATCACATGTGCAGACACAGCAACAGCTGGTGAGCCATTTGAAGTAACAGTAAAAATGGGTAACGAATACACTCACCCAGATGATTTTGATCACTACATTGAGTCTATCACTCTTTTTAACGGTGAGACAAAACTAGCACAAGCAACTTACGTTCCAGGAACACTTGGAAACATAAAAGCACACAATACAACTACATTTACCATCATTCCAACTGGTAAAAAACTTAAACTAGTAGCTCACGGTTACTGTACAAAACACGGTATCTGGGAAGGTACTGAAGTTGAAGTAGCAGTTAACTAATCTTCTATAGTGTCCTATTTATAGGGCATTATATGACTTCACTCACTATCTAAAATTCCTCTTTTGTCCCCTATTTATCTACAAACTAATTTAAGACTTATCTTACCAAAAAGTTTTGCAAAGCTTTTAACTTCTTCTCATACATCGTACTTTTTTCAGTCTTACCCAGTTGTTTATAGTAGTAAACAAGCCCAGAGACCACTTGCATATCACCTGTATGTTTAGGGTAGACTGTTTCGAGTACTTCTACAGCTTTTACAGGATTTTTTTCTCCTATAGCCACAGCATACACATATGAAAACCTACTATTATTTGGTTCTAGCATAACAGCTTTTTTTAGATAATTTATGGCTTTCTCTTTTTCTTTATTACGGACATACCATAAGCCTAAAACATGCTGTAATATACCAATATTAGGTAGCTTTTTGCTACCCTTGTTTAATAGTCTCAATGCTTCATCTTTACGTCCTGAAGTAAGTAAAAAATCACTATAGTTTACATAGGCAGGTACAAACAGAGGTTGTAGGCGTAAGGCTTCTTTATAGGCAGATTCTGCCTTTTGAGTATTACCTCTTCCTACATAAAATAGTGCTAAAGAGAGTTGAGATTCTGGACGTTCAGCAGTAAAAAGTAATACTCTTTCATACTCATCAAGTACTTTGAGTAAAAGTGCTTTACGTGTGGCATCTAACTCACCTATGGGAAAGGTTGAGAGTTGTCTTGCAGCTTCCATACGGACTATCTTCATAGGGTCAGACAAGGATTTAAAAAGGTTTTTCACTTTCACTTGTGCAGGGAAAGACTCTAAAGTTTGTACTGCAGCACGTCTTGTCATGACATCTTTACTTCTTAACATTTGTAGTGTGGTAGTGTAAGTCTGTTTTGAGGGGTAATTACCTAAGTATCCTGTCACTGTTGCTTTAGCTATGGTAGGTGCATCTGAAGTAAGTACTTCATACAAACCTTTAGGAGCACCCTCCATATTGTTTCTCAACCCTTGTAAAGCATGTGCAAATTTTTGTTTTCCTACAGGTACTTTTCCGTACCACTTTTTCATCGCTTCAACTGCCCACTTCGCTTCTTTGTCTTGGTGACATAAGTTACATGCATTGGGTACATTTTTCATTTCTACCGAAATATCTGGTCTAGGTACTCTAAATGAATGGTCATTACGGCTATCTATACCCATGTAAGTACGTGCAGGCATATGACAAGCAATACATGATGCACCTGCACTTCCCTCTTGGTGTTTATGATGTGAAGTTGCCGTATAGGTACTACTTTGATGACAAGAGAAACAGACTTTATCTCCCACAGCTTTACGTTCGAGAGAGTGCGGATTATGACAGTCTGAACAGGTTACACCCTCTTCATACATTTTACTTTGAAGAAAGGAGTTATAGACATAGACTTCATCTTGTATCTTACCATTAGGAAAATAGAGTCCTTCTTCTAAATTTACGGGTAAATAATGTTCATGAAACGCATCCCCTGGTACAAAGTCATCATCTATCTGCGTGCGTCTTGAGTGACACTTGGCACAGACATTGAGTTCTTGTCTTTGTATGAAAGACTTGAGTGTTGCATCTCTTTGTCTCCAAGGCTTTTGTGAGGTTTTAAACGCGTGTTTAAAGCCTTTACTACTTACATTAGCATCTTGGGTCGTGCTCCATGCTAAATGCTCAGACGCTGGCCCATGACAAGCTTCACAAGAGACATTCATCACATCCCAAGTCGTTTGGTAACTTCGAGTCTTCACATCATAGTTTTTCTTCAAGTTTGTAGAGTGACAGTCTGCACACATGTAGTTCCAGTTCATGTTTGGCCCTGTCCAGTGTACAGGGTCACCTGCGGTAATATTTTCATCTTTACGTATATGGTACCAGCGTTGTCCACCCTCTTCCTTGCTTCTATTGTCCCATGTAGGGTCAAGAACTTGCACTTTACCCTCTGGAAACTTTATCATGTACTGTTGTAGGGGGTAGATACCAAAAGTATAGGCTATCTCAAAGTCATGAAGTTTACCATCTGCTCCATCAGTTTGCACCATAAACTTTCCCTCTTTTTTGTAAAAAGTAGAGATGATGCCATTGTAGTTAAAAGTTGTGTTGTTGAAGTCAGCCTTAACTGAGTTTTCATCAGCCACCATCATAGCCATATCATGGTGTGAACCTTTCCACTCATGGCTCTGCTTAGCATGACAAGCCACACATGAACTCTCACCCACATAGTTTGCTTCATTTGCACAAAGTGCATAGGTGAACATGAGGGTCATTAAAACTATTTTATACATTGGTATCACTTTTAAGGATTTATTTTCTGAACTAAGTTTTGTTGTTTTTTATTAAGTAGTAACTGTTCTCTTAATTTTTTAACTTCATTGATAAAGGCTATTTTATCGAACTCTTGCTCTTGCTTTGCCAAAACTGCTTCAAATTGTTTTAAAGTATGTTCAAAAGAGGTTTGTACTTCTATTATCCCTCTAAATCCTTCTTTTGAAAGTTCTGGACTTATCCTTTCTAACCAAATATAAAAATTTTGATACAAAGTCGTATTATCAGGACTTACACATAATTTGGCATACAACCCCTCTTCAGAGTTTTCATAGGTAAATCTTCTTTTTTTAGACCATCTTTGATAGTGTTGATAGAGTATGTATAATAGTATTGAAAGTACTAAAATAGCCATCAACCAATACACCCAATATTTACTCATATTCTTTTTACTATCAACACTTTTTATTGCCAATTCAGGATTAGGTAAAATTTCAAAAGTATAGGCAGGAGTCATCTCTTTATGTAAGGTTTCATTCTCTGTGTCCCACCACACAAAATATTGTGCAGGTATCGTCACATTACCCTCTTTACGTGCCACTAAAGTATAGGCATCTATACGTGAAGAAAATGATGCTTCTGTCTTAAGTTCTGGCTCTTCATTGTAGATGTTAAAATAGTCATTATCAGGCATACTACTAGGTCTTAAGAGTATATCTGGTACATTTTTTGCCTTTTGCATAATACTAAGCGTAATGGCATCACCCACTTGTATCTGTGTTGAATTGTCTTCTTTCATTTTTAGAGAGATAGTCCTTTTCACACGATACTCAGTGGTAGACAGAACAAAAGTATCACCATCTACCCCCTCTTGTGCTTGTATATAAAACTTCAATGCCTCTGAACTGAGGGTAAAGGCTTTTTCAGGTTGACCATACCCCATAGAAGCAGAAAAAGCTATAGCTATCTTAGGTATCTGTATCTCTCCAGCATGTAAAGGGTAGAGTTTATACTCATAGTGGACTATCTGCCAGTCTGTGCCATTGATATCAACAGTTTCTAGTGAAGAGGCACTGTTTGGTACTTGGACGATGTAGTCTTCAGAATTTTCTAGCCCTACCTTTGCATCTTTTATACTAAAGGCTGTACTTTTTAAATCAACTTTCACTATCACCTCTTCAGAGATAAAACGTTTCTCTTTCGCTAATACAGAAACAGAAACTGCACCCTCTATCGCATAAAGCTCAAAGATACATACAGTAAATAATAAAAGTATTCTACTTATCATTTATACCCTCTTTGCTCATTGTTTTCATTTGATACTGATAGCTAAATTTATTTTTTAAAAAAGATTTAGGACTGGTCTCTATGCGGTCAAGCCAGTTGGTATTTTTTTGTTCGCTGTTTTCTGTACTGCCAACTTCTGTGACATCTACACCTTTATTGGCTTTATTATCATACTTTATCTCATCTGCACCTAGCTCACCTACCCCTTGTTCTCCATCATTCTCCACATCCATCATTTTTAGTCTTGCTTTTGCTAAATTTAAATTATCTTTTGCAAGGGTAAAATTGGGGTCTATTTTTAGTGCTAGCCCATAAGCTTCTATTGCTTTATCATACTTTCCTAACATCAATTCTGTGTTACCTAAATTATACCTAGCCTCTTTGCTTGTACCTGCCATATAAACAGATTTTGCTTTTTTAAACTCACCTGCCTTAAAATAAGATGCACCTTTAAAACTTGGGTTTTCAAAATTTTGTGCCGCTTCGTTATAGGCTTTGGTTTGGTAGAGTTTGTAGCCTTTTTGATCTGCTGTTATCCAAAGCTCTGACCATGAACCTTTAAAAAAGAAAATACCCCAAATCAGCATGGCAATCAATACCAAATAAAAAGGAAGAAGCGTTCGATGGTTAAGTAACATATCTCTCATGACACCCTCCATGCTTCTGCTATAAACCCACGCCTAAGCCATAATGTCATAAAGAGTACTATGAGTGGTAAAAGCCAATAGCCACCATCTTCATATCTGCTGTTGTCTCCAGATACTGCTGTTGTGAAAGCAGTATCCATCAACTCTGAGACTTGTTTCACATCTTGATTATCAAGACGCATCTGAACATAGGCTCCACCTAACACAGAAGTAGCCTTTTCAAAACTTTTAGCATCTGTAAGTTCTGATGAAACCATCGCATACAGTATCACTTTAGGGTTATGTAGTAAATCATTTTTAAGACCATTGCTATTTACACTATCGGTAAAAACAACTATCGTACCACCTTTAGACTCTAATTGTTTGGAAGCAAGTTCTAGTGCAGTATTTAGATCATCACCCTCTTTTGGCATTATCTTTGGGTCAAGTGCTTGTGCAAAGGTATTTAAAATGTTATGGTCTTTGGTCATAGGTAATACCAAATGTGCAGAACCACTGTATGCAATAAGTGCCATCTTGGCATCTTTACGCTCATCCATAAGGTCTTTCATTTTTAATACGGTACGTTTAAGCCGTGAAGGAAGAAGATCTTTCTCTTCCATACTCTGCGTTACTTTGAGTACAAAGACTATCTGTGCTTTATCTTGAGAAAATGGTGCAGGTTTTAACGTCCAAGCAGGACCAGAGAGTGCAATGATAATGAGTGTCCACACGATGCCTAAATGCCAAGGAGCTTGGATTTTAGAAGCTTTAGCATTGGACTCTAGTAACAAATGCTTTAAGAGTGCAGGATTTACCAACGTTTTCCAACGTTGCACATCATTTTGTTGACGTAGAAGCCACCATACAAAACCCCACGCAGGTACTAACAAGAGTAACATCCAAGGTCGTAGCAGATGGAAAAGTTCTAAACTACCCATGACGACCTCCTACTTCTTTGCCTAATACCAAGACTAAGGTATAAAGCAACATCAGAACTAAAGCTAAGCCCAAAGGGTAGATATAAAGTTCTGTAACAGGACGATAACTCAACTCCTTTACCAGCTTGGGAGTGAGTTTATCTATTTGTGTATAGATATCTTCCAACTCATCACTGTTCCATGCATAGTAAAACTTTCCACCTGTTTCAGAGCTTATGGCTTTAAGTATCTCCGTATCTATAGGGTGTTCTCCTGCATTTTTAGGGTCACCCATGGCGATACTAACTATTTTTACCTCTTCATTGGCTGCTAGTTTTGCTGCTGTTTTAGGGGGTATCTTAGAGCCTGTATCATCCCCATCACTCATGAGTATGAGCATACGGTCTGTTACATTGCTCTCTTGGAACATCTTCACCCCTAAACCTATGCCGTCTCCTATCATCGTTTGCGGGCCTGCCATCCCAACTTGTAGTTCAGAGAGTAAATGTTGCAAAGCATCCAAGTCTTGTGTAAAAGGAGATTGTACAAATGCTGCATTTCCAAAGAGTATCAACCCAATCTTCTCTCCTTGACGCTTTTCAAAAAAAGTGGAGAGTACATTTTTAACCGCTTCAAGGCGGTCTATTTTCTCTCCCTCTTTGTTTTTAAAGTCTCTTGTGGACATAGAGCCAGATAAGTCTACTGCTATGAGTATCTCTCGTTGAGATAACTCTTTGACTATTGGTTCACCTATAAGCTGTGGCTTTGATAGTGCTGTCACTACCAATACCCACACCACTAAGAGCATCAGTTTTTGAAGCCACGTTGCCCTTGATACCCCTCTACTCTCCTCTTTTACACCTTGTACTTGACGTATATCTTCCATAAATGAGATGCGTAATGATGAACGTTTACTTAAATACTGCAAAGGTGAAAAATACATCACAAAAGGCAGTAACACTAAGATAAAAACCCACGGATAAGAAAACTCAATCATCTAATGCTCCATGTGTTTTTATCCAGACCTTGGTGATTTCTCTCATCTTTTCTAACTCATCTGTAGTGACTTGAATACCTGAACTATAGAGTACCTTTTGACTTAAAAGACGTAAATCACTAGCTACTTTTACTTTAGAATGTTGTTCTACAAACTCCCACCAACTTGTATCGCTTAACGCTGCAACATTTTTACGTCCAAAGTGTTGTAGTGCTACACGTTTCATAAGAGTAAGTAGACGTTCTATCTCTGCTGTACTTTCCTCAGTTAAAGAAAGTTCATCTAAAGCTTCACGTCTATAGGCATTTTCACGGTACTTTGTCCATGACTTCAAAGCTAGATGTAGTACATAAGCTAAAAGTATCAAAGCCAAAGCATACCATCCAGGAGCCAAAGGCCAAAAAGAGATGGCAGGAGGTACGATGATGTCATGCATCAATGCTAAAGAACCTGCTGTACTGTTATGCTCCATCATATGTTCCTGTTACGTGAAGCAGCACGCCCTAACTGTTCAAGAACTTGGTCTAACACAGGTCGTTCCGTCGTGATACTTAGTAAAGGTACAGCGTGCTGCATAGAAAGATGTTTCAGTTTTTCGGCACGTATTTCTAGTCTCTCTTGAAAACGATTTTTAAAGCCTTTATTGGCACCGTCTACATCTACAGTACTTTTACCATCTGACAAAAAGAGTGATGAAGCATCAGGCAATCTTTTTTCCATAGGGTCATAGATAAGTGTTGCAAGTACATCATTATGTGTAGCGAGGTTTGTCACATACTTCATACTCTCATCATCAACTGCTGTTCCATCACCTATAAGAATGATAAGGTCATCATGTTTCGCCTTAGCAGAGATGATTTTGAGAGCTTCATTAAGTTGTACATTATCATCTAAAGTATTGGAAGCTTTGAGTGCTTGGTTTTGCTTTACCACTTCAGAGAGCATCTGCATGACTCCTTGTTTAGATCTGCTGGCTTTAAAGAAACTCAACTTTTCATCGTTATAGACCACTGCACCTACTCTGTCTCCAGAATCTAACACTTTAAATGCAGCCAAAGCACTCAAATGTGCCGCTGCCACTGATTTCATCCTCTGCTTTGTTCCAAAGAACATAGAGTTACGTTGAGAGATAAGTAACCATACATTACGGTCACGTTCTTCATTGAACACACGGATATAAGCTTTTCCTGTACGTCGTGTGGCTTTCCAGTCCATAGAGCGTGGGTCATCCCCT
>JAMONG010000220.1 GCA_027066595.1 Sulfurovum sp. | reverse complement strand
CAGGGGTGGCTATCGCTGTGGCATTGGTACCGCCCATCGCTGTGGCAGGTATAGGGTTGGGTTGGGCAGATTGGTCTATGTTCTCTACGGCATTTTTGCTTTTTATTACAAACCTTGTAGGCATTGTCTTGGCAGCTGCTTTGACCTTTGCACTCTTAGGCTTTTCGCCTTTACATCTGGCCAAAAAAGGCATAGCAATATGGTTAATGATTGTAGCCATTGTAGCGATACCACTTTACAGTTCATTTTCTAAAATGCAAGAAGATATACATATACAAAAAACACTTTCAAACCTGCACTTTAATGTAGGTAAACATGAGGTGAAACTTACCCATATAGAACTGGTACATCGAAGTCATAATGATGAGATACGTTGTGAGGTAATCAGTACAGGTATTTTAAGTAAAGAGGAGAAGGTACGGTTAAAAGAGGTGATACTTCAAAGTATAGGTATGAACTATGATGTGATTGTAACGTTTAGGTATCTTCTATAAAATATCGTGAAGCTTGTTGGCATCTTTCATCCATGCATTGAGTGCTTCCCACTCTTCATTCTCTACCATTTTTTGACACTTTTTGAGTTCTGATTGAAAGGCATTGATGGCTTCTAGTACATTGGATTTGTTTTGTCTAAAGATGTCTTCCCACATACTTGGACTGGATTTGGCGATGCGACTCATGTCTTTAAACCCTCCACCAGCAAGAGCGATAATACTGTTGGATGCCTCTTGTTTCATCACCGAGTTAGCAAGTGCATAAGAGAGTGCATGAGGCATATGAGAGATAAAAGCTGCATGTCTATCATGCTCTTTTGCACCCATACAGACGATGTTCATACCGATGCCTGTAAAAAGCTTTTTGGCTACTTTTTCTTGATGTCTACCACTCATTTCTAAGTCACAAAGAACCACTACTTTGTTGGTATAGAGGTTATCAAGTGCAGCCTTGGGACCAAACTTTTCTGTACCTGTCATGGGGTGTGCGGCAACAAAGTTTTGACGTATCTCTTTAGGTATGCAGAGTGAAATCTTCTCTTTTGTACTTCCTAAATCAATGACTGTACACTCAGGTGCTAAATTTGTTAATTTTTGGGTAACCGCAATAATCCCATCGACAGGGATAGAGAGGAAAATAATATCACATTGTTTAAGAGCCTCTAAAGTTTCTGTTATCTCATCAACTAAGCCAAGTTCAAGTGCTTGAGCACAGTGTTCTTTGTTGTGGTCTAAACCTATAAAATAATAGGATTGAGAAGTTTTTTTAAGTGCAATACTTAAAGAACCGCCCATGAGACCTAAGCCCACAAAGCCCACTTTAATGACAGACATACAATACCACCCTCATTTTTTGGAAGAGTATAGCATCATTTAGCTATTTATTATGATATTCTTATTGAAATAAAGATAGAATATTAGCAAATTATACGAAGGCTTCACTATGGTAAAAAAGACATTGTTTTCTAAGATTGTTTTTTCTTGGATGCTACTGGGTTCATTTCTCTTAGCACAAAAAGTCACACAGATAAAATTTGAGGGGCTTGCACACCTCTCACCGACCACTGCAAAAGAAGTTGCGGGTATTGGTGTGGGTGATGAAATTACTGCAGAAAATATTAATGAATCTATTAAAAACTTTTTTTCACAAGGGTATTTTCAAGATGTATGGGTAGATCAAAAGGGTGGCACACTTATCTATCACTTCAAAGAGAAGTTAGCTATTGCCAATGTTGACATTAAAGGGTATGGCTCTGGGGATGATGGTGAAAAGCTTTTAGCAGGTATCGGTATCAAAAAAGGTGACCTTTATGATAACAGACGTGTAAAGAAAGCTACTAGAACACTGATTAGCAAATTAGAATCACAAGGGTATTATGACACAGTCGTTGACGTGACAACAAAACCTGTAGGACAAAGCAGTATCGCCATTGTATTTGATGTAAATAAGGGTGAAAAAATCACCATTAAAAAAATGAACTTTGTAGGTGCTAAAGAGTTAGATAAAAGTGATATACAAGCTGAACTTGCTAATAAAGAAGAAGATACGCTTGGGTGGATGCCATGGAGAAACAATGGTGAAGCAGCAGTAGATCAACTAGAGTATGATGCACATAGAGTTAAAAATACCTATATGGAACATGGATACCTAGATGCTAAAGTTTCAAAACCTTTAATGAGAGTAGATTTCGGTTCATACAATGCAGAAGTAGATTACCAAGTCGTTGAGGGAGCACAATATCGTATCGGTAAAATAGAAATTACACATCAGATAGATGGTTTAAAAACGAATAAACTAAGAGATATGCTTCTTCTTAAAGAGGGGAAGATTTTTAATATTAAGCGTATGCGTAAAGACATTAAAAAGTTAGAAGAAGAAGTAGGTAACTTCGGATTTGCTTATGTTAAAGTTGCCCCTCAGATGAATAAAAATCCAGAATCAAAAGTGATTAATCTAAACTATATTGTACAGCCAGGTGAACCTGTTACGATTAAAGATGTGATTATCTCTGGAAATGATACGACAAAAGACAGAGTTGTAAGACGTTATATTTACCTTGCCCCTGGAGATAAGTTTAATGCAAGAGATTTAAAAGATTCAAAAGCTGCTTTAGGAAGAACAGGGTTTTTTGAAAGTGTTGATATCCAAAGTGAAAGAATATCAGAAGATGAAATTAACCTTCTTGTGAAAGTAAAAGAGACATCTACAGGAACTATTTCTGCAGGTGGGGGATATGGTTCATTTGAAGGTTTAATGGTGAATGCTTCAGTCTCAGATAGAAACCTCTTTGGGTCAGGGCTTAACACTACTTTAGGATTTGAGATTTCAAGAGTAGCTACGAACTATAATCTTTCTTTTATCAATCCAAAAGTATGGGACAGTATGTATAGTATGTCTGTAAACTTTTATAAAAGAGATTACCAGTTTATCGACTATACTCAAGATCAATTGGGTGCCTCTCTTTCTATAGGACGTGAGTTTTATAGATATTTCCATGCATCACTAGGTGTAGGGTATGTAGATAATCAATCAACGATTAATGATGATGCAACAAATATTATTCAAGAATTTCTCTATAATGACCAATATAAAAAAGCTTCAGCCTTTGCGAGTTTAAATTATGATAATACAGATGATTTCTATATGCCAAGAGAGGGTATGAAAGCTTTGGTAAACTTCGAATATGCTCAGTTAGATGGAGATGATGTTAATTTATCTGTATTCCCTGGTGGATATGGGAATTTCATGAAAACATCTGCTAGGGTTGGGTTTTACTATGGAATGGAAGATATTATAGATTATGATTTGATTCTTAGAGCAAAAGGTAGATTTACACATATTTCTACAACTGATGGAGAAAAGATTCCTACAGCAGAAAGACTTTTTATGGGAGGTGTAGGTTCAGTAAGAGGGTTTAACCCTTTCTCACTTTCACCTAAGTTAGCAGATGGTTCACTTGTGGGTGGTACAACACGCATGTCGGGAACAGTTGAAGCGAGTATTCCTCTTTCTAAAGCGGCTAAAATGCGTTTAGCCGCTTTTTATGACTATGGAGTCATTAGTATTGATCCAAGTCCGACAATTGATATAGATAATGTTGCTCGATCATCAGCAGGCGTGGTATTGGAGTGGCAGTCTGCATTTGGACCTATCAACCTTATCTTTGCTTACCCTCTTGATGAGCAAGTAGGTGACAATACAGCAGTCTTTGAGTTTGCTATGGGAACACAATTTTAAATACCTCTTGCTTGGATATAAGTTATACCTTATATCCCCAATGCCTTATGTGTAGGTAGTTTGCTTTCATCTTTTACGATGATGGCAAATGCCATAGGTTTCTCCAACGATTTTATTTTCTCTTTTGCCAAGTAGAGTGTCTTGTTTGAGCGTATGGTTAACGTCTGATTCTCAAAACTAAATTGAATGGTTGCAGAGTTAGAAGCTTCATGTAAAAATACAGTGAGAGTATAGACAAAACTTAACCATTTTAGTTCTTGCTTTTGAGGCAGTAAAGCGTGATACTTTTCATATAAATCTTTATTGAGAAGTTCTTTGCCGTGCATACGTAAAAGTAAAGAGATAAGTACAATCTCCTTATGATGAAACCCATAATTTAACTCTTGCATTGCGATATAAAAAGCATGTTGATGTGCTTTGTAAATCGTGAGTGTTTTACCAATATTTGTCAGTTTAAGAGCATAGAGTAACTCTTGTTCATAAGACATATTATCTTTTATTTGGAACTGTAAAACCCTATAGAGTGATGAAGCAATTTTAAGTTTATGTTTACGTTTTTTTTCTATGTTGATAAGGGGTTTAAATCTATCAAGTATAGAGTTTACACTAGGGTTAATCGTTTGAGGAAAAGCGTGTTTATCATCTCGTAAAAGTTGTTCTAAGTAGACCCCTTCTCTTACACCGACAGAAGAGGAGATGACTTCTTTTGCACCCACATACTCTAGTATCTCATTAAAAATAAGTGTTCCTTCTCTAATCGTATCATAACGGTTCTTTTTGAGGTTAAATTTTTTAAGATTTTTCGCACTAGAAAGAGGAATAGCCTCTAAATATTTACGATGTTCTTTAAGTGTATAGATAAAAGCATGAAGTTGATCTAAAGGGTAGTTAGAACGTTTCATAATAGCCTTTGAGAGGGTTCTTGCTGTTCCACCAATACCTATGGCTAACTTTGCTTTAAAATGGCTAGGAAGACGATGTAGTTCTGTCTGTACATATGCTCTTGCTTTTTCATGTATATTCATAGATGTGAGTGCTTTATCAAAGAAGAGTTCTTTGATTCTTACTGTTCCTATGTTGAGCGAATAGCTATCAACAATTTTGCCTTTTTTAATAAGGGCAATATCTGAAGAACCCCCACCTATATCTATGGTAATACCCTCTTTAAGTGGAAGCAGGTTTTTAGCAGCGATAGCACCATAAATGGCTTCTTGTTTTCCATCTATAATTTTTATAGATAGCCCCAACTCTTTTTTTATCCATGATGTAAAGAGTTTGCCATTAGGTGCATCGCGTAGTGCGGAGGTAGCAACACAGAGGGTCTTATGGGCTTGATATTTGTCTATAGTATGAAGGAAAGATTTGAGGGTTAAAAAGGCACGTCGTATCGCTGGAGGTTGAAGGTAGCTATTTTTTTCATAGGCACCTTCACCTATGCGCACTTTAGATTTTTGTTCACAGATAAGATGGAAGCCATATCGACTGGTTTTTTCAAAAATAACAAGTCTGGCTGAGTTTGAACCGATATCAATGATAGCAGTTCGTTTAGCCATCTTAAGACTCTATCTCTTCTTGGAGTTTGTTGTACTTAAACATAAGCTCTTCTACATTCTCAACATTGTCAGGGTCAGAAATAATGCAATCTACAGGACAAACTGCGATACATTGAGGTTCATCAAAATGTCCAACACACTCAGTACACATATCTGGGTCTATAAGATAGACTGGATCATTCTCTTCGATTGCCTCATTTGGACACTCTTCTCTGCATGCGTCACACGCGATACATTCGTCAGTTATTACTAATGCCATGTTTACCCTTGTGAAAGTTATTATTTGTAACTCTCTATATATTTATACGAGTTATAACCCAAGATAGCTTATGGTTTATTTAAAAAGAGTGGAAAAAAAATATAAGTGTGGTTTTTTTGAAAAAGAGAGGTAAAATACCTCTCTATGAAGTGATTTCCTAAGATAGTATTAGGAAATCTTTTTAGGAAAGCAAAATCTATATCCACGACGTCTTACTGTTTCAATGGTAGTAATATCAAGTGGTTTGTCCATTTTTTGACGAATTTGGTTAATGGCAACCTCGATAACATTTGGCGTAACCAGTTCAGGCTCTTCCCAAATGGCATCTAAAAGTTGTTCTTTAGAGACGATTTGATCTTTGTGTATTGCTAAATGGGTAAGCACTTCAAAAGGTTTACCTTTAAGTTCTATCTCTTCACCTTGGTAGATGATTTTCTCTTCTTCAGGGTTAATGATAAGGTCTTCTATTTCTATAATGTTAGAGACACCAAAACGTAATTTGGCTTCTATACGAACAAGTAAAATATCATTATCAAGAGGTTTTCTAATGAAATCATCTGCACCTGAACGCAGTGCTTTTATCTCACTCTCTTTATCTTCTCTTTCTGAGATAACGATAACAGAAGTTTTATAAGCATCTGTTTTTATGGTAGAGATAAGATCAACACCATTTTCGTTATCATGCTTCCATGCAAGCAATACTAGGTCATAATTTCTAATATCAAGATAGTACTTTGCATCACCCATATTTTCAGCAATATCAGCCTGATAACCTTGTTCTATTAACGTATCAGAAAGAGCTTTTCCCAATTCTACTTCTTCTTCTATGATCAAAATTCTCATCATCAGAGCCTTTATCTTTTTAAGATTTGTTTAATATTATAGCATAAAAATGAAATTTTTGAAATTTTTTAGAAATTCCAAGTTTTACTTAAGGCAACGGTACACTCTCTTAAGATGTTAGGTTTTGAGATTTTAATGTTAAGTGAGTCTATTTGTGGATACGTACTATAAAGTACGTCCTTAATCCCTAGAAGAGCATTTTCTAAGAGTTTATAACGTTCATCTTTGAGTTTCGCTTGTATAAGTAGTACCATATCAGCATAGTCTATGAATTTATCATCACTATAGGCATAACTAGCTTGAACATCTATGATGACACGTTGTGGCTTCTCTCGTTCAAAGTCAAGTAGACCGATAATCACATCAAAGGTTAGGTCTTCAATATGAATAGTCATGATCTAAACTTTTCCCTCTTCTTTGTTGAAAAGTCGCACGATGTTTGGTACATGTTTGTAAAAAATAATAAAAGCGATAATCCAAATAGGTGCATGTGAACCAATGCCTGGGACTTCAGGGTACATCACATACGATGCGATGATAAAGGCAACTAACCCTATGAGTGAAGAGATAGAGGATATTTTAAGACCCTTTGCAGCTACTAGCCAAGTGACTATGGCGATAAGTGCAGGGATGGGCATCATGACAAGTAGCACACCAAACCCAGTGGCAACACCTTTACCACCTTCAAAAAACAAAAAGGCTGAAAAACAGTGGCCTACAACTGCAAGTACGGCTATAGTCCAGAGTACACCTTCTGGAGCACCAAGATACTTAGCCACTAGTATGACAAGCATACCTTTAATAGCATCTAAAAAGAGTGTAATGGCTCCAAGTTTTTTAGCTAACTTTGGGTCTTGCTCTTTCACGACACGAAGTACATTGGTCGCTCCGATGTTTCCTGAACCTGCTTCTTTGATGTCTACACCTGCAAATTGTTTTGCCAAGATATAGCCAAAAGGGATACCTGCGATGAGATATGCTGCTAGATAAAGTATGATATTTTGATTTGTAAAAAAGTCCATTTCAATTCTTCCACGATTTTTATTTATAGTGCAATTTTAGCTGAATTAAGCTAAAATAACTACAATTATACCCAAAGGGATGTTAATGAGTATCGACTATAAAAAAGAAATAAATAGAATGAAGAAAGAGCTAGATGTGACAGTAGTAGCCCACTACTATCAACGTGATGAAGTCTTTGACATGGCAGACATTACAGGTGACTCTTTAGAACTTGCACGTCGTTGTCAAGCAGATGGCAAAGAGTGGGTTGTTTTTTGTGGTGTTGGGTTTATGGGGCAGTCAGTAAAAGTGATAGACCCAGATAAACGTGTACTTATGCCAAAGATTGCCTGTTGTGCTATGGCACGTATGATGGACGGGACATATTTTGAAGAGTCTGTACAGTACATGGTTGACCGTGGGATAGACAGAGAAGACATCTTGCCCATTACCTACATCAATTCTGATGCTTCAGTCAAAGCAAAAGTAGGTGAGATGGGAGGGTATGTTTGTACCTCTTCTAATGCATTTAAAATCATCGAAAAAGGACTTGAGACAGGTAAGAAAATACTCTTTGTACCTGACAGATGTCTTGGGCAAAACTTCGCGATACAGATGGGACTTAAGTCTTGTGTCATTGGTGTAGAAGTAGATGGTAAAGAGTGTGACCCGAAAGTTGCCGACATTATCTGTTTTAACGGTT
>JAMONG010000219.1 GCA_027066595.1 Sulfurovum sp. | reverse complement strand
AACACCTATGGTAGAAAAAACACAAGCACCACTTACTACTATGGCTGCTATGCGTCAAAAAATTGCCCAACAAGATGAACGTATAGATGGTCTAACTACCATTATAGAAGGTTTAAGTGCTTCACTTAACGAATTACGTTCGGGTAAAACAAACAGTGGTTCAAATGCGACACAAAATAGTGATGCACTCCTCCAAAAACTTGCAGGTATGATAGATGAAATTAATGCAAACTATGTACGTAGAGATGAACTCAATAAAGTACTATCCAAAAGCCAAACTGTACCCAAAAAGAAGAATCAAACAAGTCTAAACACCCAAAATACACTTGATAAAAAGACAAATGCTACCTTGTATAGTGAGGGGGTAAGACATTTTGTAAAAAAGCGTTATAGTGAGGCAAAAAAACGTTTTACAATCACAGATACAAAAGGCTATAAACCTGCTGCATCAAATTATTATTTGGGTGAAATAGCATACTATACGAAGCACTATGAAGATGCAATCTTTTACTTTAAAAAAAGTGCAGGGCTGTATGATAAAGCAAGCTATATAGATACATTACTTTTGCATACCGCTATCTCATTAGACAAAACAGGAGAGAAAAAGCAAGCTCGTGTTTTTTATGAAAATATCATAGAAAATTATCCTGCTAAAAAGACAGCAAAAATTGCCAAAGACAGAATGAAAAA
The DNA here is from genome assembly GCA_027066595.1 of Sulfurovum sp. GTDB lineage: Bacteria > Campylobacterota > Campylobacteria > Campylobacterales > Sulfurovaceae > Sulfurovum. The sequence goes on along the minus strand of JAMONG010000219.1, from coordinate 7,402 downwards.
ACTTTAGTGTAGTCGATGTTTAGACATAGTATATTTCTCATGGCCTTTTTTTCTTGCTTAGTGCTAAGTGAGGAGTCTTTAGAGTCGTATCCTTTTAAAGGGATAGAGACTATTCCTCTTTCAAAAACAGCTTTTAAATTAGTCAAGAGTAAGCACGAAGAGATTATTGATTTGAGCGGTAAAAACTTCATAGTAGTTTCTGTGCGTGAAGTTGGAAGTGATGGGCGTTTTTATGCGGTAGATATAGATGGTACGGTATGGTGGAGTGGGGCTATCACTTCTGGTACATTGGAGTTTAAAACCCCTTCGGGTATCTTTACTATTTTTCAAAAGAAACGTTACCATATGTCCACTGCATTCCCCGACCCTAGTGGCGTAAACAATATGAATTACATGATGAAGTTTACAAAACGTGGACATGCTCTACATGAGGGAAGTGTTAACTGGCTTTCTCATGGGTGTATCCATATAGACCCAAGAGATGTACCAGCACTTTATAAATGGAGTAACTATCAAACCAAAGTAGTGATTACACGGCATAGCTATATGCCTTTTGCACGAGAAGATTTACGTAAAATATCTGGACTATAGTATTACAACTCTTTAGCTTTGTTATAGGCTTCTTCTATCGCATGTATACAAGAAGCTCTGACATTCCCCTCTTCTAGTGCTCCATAACCTGCAGCGGTAGTGCCTCCTGGACTCATGACAGAGTCTTTAAGTTGGGCAGGGTGTACATTTTGTATCAGTTCACTAAAGCCAGTAAAAAGTCCTCTCATAGCAGTCATAGCATCTTCTCTTTTAAGTCCTTGTTTGACTGCTCCATCTGCAAGTGCTTCAGCGATGAGAGCCAAATAGGCAGGGCCACTTCCTGCTAGGGCTGTGGCAACGTCTATCTCTTTTTCACTCTCTAGCCATAAAGTCTCACCTATGGCATTGAGGATGACGATGGCGTCGTCTTTGGCTTTAGCATCACCTGTGAGTGTGGTCATAGATTTACCAATACTTGCAGCGAGGTTTGGCATGCTACGTACTACAGCTTTGGGCTTAAAATGTTTTTTGAGTGCTTTGGTTGTAATGCCAGCTAGAACAGAGATGAGTAGTGTTGCCTTACCTTGGAGTAGTTTGGCTACCTCTTCAACATTTGCAGGTTTAATACATAAGAGGATGGTTTTATCTGTCATATCAAAATCTTTGAGTAAAAATTTGTTTATCTTTGTATTAAGTGTTGCTTCAAAAGCGTTAAGATTTTTCATATCTCTGCCTACGACTTCTATATGGTACTTACCTTTAAGTCCCTTTGCAATGCTTAGTGCCATATTGCCATTGCCTATGAATGTGATTGTTCTCATGTTTTACTCACTTTGGTTAAATTGTTAGATTATATCATTATTAGCATAACTTTGTTAAAATAGCTTCAATTATAGATGAGGAATAGATGATATGGAAACATTTTTACAAGAAGCTAAAGCTTCAAGCAGGGTACTTTCAACACTAAGTGGTACAGAAAAAAACAAGATACTCAAAGCAATGGCACAAGGCTTACGTGACAACATGGGGCAAATACTTGAAGCCAATGCTTTAGATATGCAAAATGCTCAAACAAATAACTTAACAGATGCACTCAAAGATAGACTTCTGTTAGATGAGAGCAGAGTAGAAGGTATGGCAGTAGCGATTGAAGAAATAGCTGCACTTAAAGAGCCAGTAGGACGTGTACTTGATGGCTGGTATGCAGATGCAGGCTTTAAGATAGAAAAAGTCTCTGTGCCTATAGGTGTCATAGGTGTGATTTATGAATCACGTCCAAACGTCACAGCAGATGTAGGGGCTTTGTGTTTTAAAAGTGGTAATGTAGCCATACTCAAAGGGGGTAAAGAAGCAGAACACTCCAACAGAGCCATCGCTTCTGTGCTACAAGGGGTACTTGAAGCACATGACTTACCTAAAGGGGCTATAGCACTATTACCTGACTCTTCTCGTGAGGGTGTGGCTAAACTCATTAAACAAGATGCCTATGTAGATCTCATCGTCCCTCGTGGTGGAGAAGCACTGATTAAGTATGTCTCTTCTAATGCGACTGTACCTGTAGTAAAACATGACAAAGGGCTTTGTCATACCTACATAGATGAAGATGCAGACTTTGAAAAAGCTTTGGCTGTCATAGTGAATGCCAAGTGTCGACGTACAGGAATTTGTGGAGCGTTAGAGACATTACTTGTTGATGAGGCTATAGCTTTAGAGATACTTCCTAGTATAAAAGAGGCGTATGATGCACAGGGTACAGAAATAAGAGGCTGTCCTAAAACACAAGAAATCATAGAGTGTAACGCTGCAAGTATAGAAGACTATGCGACGGAGTATTTAGATAACATTCTTACTGTAAGAGTAGTAGAAGGCGTAGAAGGTGCGATAGCCCACATAGCAGAGTATGGTTCTCAACACTCTGAAGCGATTATTACAGAAAACCATACGACAGCAGAGCATTTTCTAAATGCGGTGGATGCAGCATGTGTCTACTTGAACGCCTCTACACAATTTACAGATGGTGGAGAGTTTGGCTTTGGTGCAGAGGTGGGCATAAGTACGAACAAGCTTCATGCAAGAGGACCGATGGGAGTGAGTGAACTGACTACTTATAAATATAAGATTTATGGGAATGGTGAGACACGTTAAATAAGTCTAAGGCTTATTAAAGTTTCATTAGCTAGAATGACAAAAATTTAATACATAGGAAATTAACATGACAATTGCAAAAGAAAAATGTGTAGTAGGTATGGAGTACGAAGTAAAAGAAGCAGGAACAGATATCGTTGCAGACAGTAACAAAGGTCAAAAGCCATTAGAATTCATCATGGGTAAAGATCAAATCATCCCAGGACTTGAGAAAGCTTTAGTTGGTATGACTGAAGGTGATAGCAGTGACATCATGGTTAAAGCTGCTGATGCTTATGGTGAAAGAAATGATGAAGCTGTTCAAGTACTTCCTCTTGACCAATTTGCAGGTGTAGATTTGGTTGAAGGTATGACACTTTATGGACAAGGTGAAAACGGACAACAAACACAAGTGATTGTAAAATCATTTGATGACAAAGAAGTAACGATTGACTTTAACCACCCATTGGCTGGTAAAGACTTAATGTTCTCTGTATCCGTTGCAAGTGTAAGACAAACAACTTTAGATGAGATGAACTCAGGTGTTGTTGGTGGTCCAGAGAGTGGTGGTTCATGTGGAACAGGCTGCGGCTGCCACTAAATCTTTTTATTTTTACCCCACTTACGCTTTAGCGACAGGGGTATCGGCATTTAGTGCCAGAACTGCATCTTTGACTGAATGGCTTCGTTCCGTTCAGTCATGTACAATATGCACACTCCTTCTCTCCACTCACACCATCCAATCAAATCTACAGCAAACTAAAAAGATTTAGATATTTTTTAAGCTCTCTCACTACACTCTCAGCATTCAGTAAAACCTATACTAAACTAGTACTATTAAATAGTTTCAGTATATATATTCTTTTCACTTATATCATCTAATCAAATCTATATCAAACTAAAAAGATTTAGATATTTTAAAAAATATAGCAATTTGACATATTTTTCTTCTTTCTTCATTTTTCTAACTATAATACCACTATGACACAATACACTAGTGAACAACTTTACTCTTTAGCACTTTTAGGTTTTTTTACCTTTCTTTTTTTATATAAATTTATAGTAATAGTAAAAAGGTTTCAAAGTAAGAGTCTACTTCAGAAAAATAGAACACTTAAAAAATTAAAAAGGCTCTCATGGGAGGATTTTGAACTACTCACGATGGAGTTTTTTACAAAACAAGGCTGGAGTGTAAAAGGTAACGAAAAAAAAGGTGCAGATGGTGGGGTAGATATATGGATGCAAAAGAAATCATGGCATAAAAAAAATACCACAGCCATCGTCCAGTGTAAACGTTATGATGATGCAATTGTTACCATTAAGGTTATAAGAGAGATGTATGGTCTAATGTATGAATATGATGTAGATGAGGTCTATGTTGTGACAACAAGTCGTTTTACTAAAGAGTGTTATACTTTTAGCAAAGATAAAAATATCATTTTAATAGATGGTATAAGTCTAATAAAATTAATTATATAGTTTATTGTTATCTAATTTCTATCTCTTCTGACATATTTATCACATTTTTATACTATGATTATGTAAGCTTTTAATCTTTAATAGGGAGGGATAACATAATGAGCAGTGTGGAAAATTTATTTGATATAAACAAAATCTTACATAAAAGTTTTTCAAAAATAGAATCTTTAAGTAAGGAGAAGAAAATTGATTTGATTTTTGAAATGAACTCGACTTTACCTCGTGAACTTAGAGGTAATGTGGAGGCGATGGAACATTTATTGACGTCTATTCTTACTTTTGTCTTTAAATATACACAAGAAAATGAAATCGTACTAACACTAAATGCACCAGAGGATTTTCTCTATGAAGAGTTAATTTCTTTTAAAATATCAAAGTCAGGTATTATAAAAGAAAAAGTTTTAGCTTTTTTAGAAACAGAACTTGGAAGTAGTTTAAAAATACTTAATGGAGAAGTTATTTATGATGAAAATGACATACATCTAAACATTCCATTTACTATAGGTGAACTAGGGTTTAGACGACATTATAGATTACCTTCGAAATCGATGCTTCAAAAAAAGGTACTCCTGATTGTTCAAAGTGAAAACAGTACAAGAAGTATTACGAAAATGTTTAAATATTTTCCTTATGATGTTGATTTTGGATTGAAAGCGTATAAAGAAGATAAAACAGATTTAGCGAAGTATGATGTGGTTGTTATTGAAGAATCACTAGTTACAAAATCATTTGCAGTCACGATAAAAAAAGTACAAGAGTTAAAAATGTTAAAGTGTGTCATCTTAGCAAAGAGAGATGCTGATGTAAATATCAGCGATGCTATTGCATCAACGCATCTTATGAGACCTGTAACACAAGAGAGTATTTTTGAACTTATCATTTCACTTTTTGGAGATGATAGGTTTAAAAAAGAGATAAAAAAGAATATAATTTCAGAATCTGAAAATCTATCTGATACTAAAATAGTTGATATAAAAATACCTAAAAATTTACAGAGTAACCCAGAAGATAGTACAATGAATAAAATGATAGAAGAGAAAAAAGCTTCACATGTTTTAATTTTAGATACAAAAAAAGGCTTAGAAAATGCAAAAAAGAAAGGGTTAATATATTCACAGGAACTTGAAAATTTTTTAGAAACTTTTTATAAATCAGATTTATATTTTAGACAAATTGTAAATGAAAAACAGAGCAATAAGATTAAAGACTTTTGTATTGATTTAGAAAAACAATCTAAAGTCCTAGGTGCAGAGAGTATGCAAAAATTTGCAGATATAATCAGCCTTATTTTTGTTTATGATAAGTTGGATATGTTACCTATCTATCCTGGTAGATACCATATCGAACTTGAAAAACTTACAGCAGAAATAAAGAATTATTTACATATTAGATAGTTGTTTTTAACCATACCCTTTTTACTAAATAATAATTAAAACTATATAATAAAAATTATTATTTACTTTTAAGATGATTTTATGTACACTACATTTTAATCATTTCTTAAAAGGAGTATATTATGCAATCGAAAATTATTTTTGTTCTATTATTTATGCTCTCTTTTACAGTGATGCATGATACTGTTATCAATATATTAGATAATGATGAAAACGTTCTGGTTTCCCACTATGCTAATGTTGAAAAACAAACAGGTGATGTTGCAGATGTGCATGAATTACATGGCATGTTCCATTTTATGGCACTCATAACACCTCTGTCTCCTGAACTAGACGTGTTAAAAACAAAACAGACACCTTCTGCTTATCTCCTCCAATATACTTTACCACATCTAGAAAGATCGACCAAACCTCCTATCGTTTAATTTTATACTTTACACTATCTCACACGCTAAAAATGATACATATTGTTAGTGATACAATGTTGTATCTTATTCAAATAGATGCACACAAGGTGCTCTAATTTTAAAGGTAAAATAAAAATGATAAAAAAAATGATGCACTCTCTTATAGTTTGTTTTCTGACTATAAATTTCAGTGAAGCGTCGACGTTGACACTTCAGCAGATACTCAACGCTGCAAAAGAACATAACATGATTTCTAAGTCCATAGAGAAAGAGACCTTGGCTCTTAAGGCTAGTAATCTAGCAGCTACGGCATCTAATCCTTATCAACTTTATGTTGAAGGAGGAGAAGCCAGACCTCAAGTAGGTGCGAAAGGGTATGAATATGCCTTAGGACTTTCTAAAACAATTATTTTAGGAGGGATTCAAAAGCAAGAACGTGAAATGGCACAACTCAAAAACCAAGCCATGATGCTTGATGCACAAAAAGGGGTGATAAATTTTACAAATGGACTTAAAAATCTCTATCACCAGCACTGTTTAGATGTGAAAAAATATAGAAGTTTTACACAAAGCTTTAATGATCTGAATCAACTCTATAAGAAAAAAGAAAAAGCATATAAATATCAAGAGATTGCAAAAACGGAGTTGATGCAAATTAAGAGTGAGAAAAATAGACTCTGGGCGAAACTTCAGGCGATGAAGATGGAACAAGATATCTCAAAACAGAAAGTGTTGATGTTAAGTAAAGTCTACTTTAATGGACAAAGCAAATTATCGTGTAGTGATATGTTTCCTATTCGCAGTAGTGTGGCATTAAAAGATGCATTTGAATTGACACAATCAGCCTATGAAAAACGCAAAGAGAGTACGCTGAAAAAACGTCAAAGATATTCTCATGCTATTGAATCAGTCAATGTATCTGCCCAATATGGTCAAGAGATTGATATTGATAGGTATACGATAGGGGTTACTGTACCACTGAACTTTTCAAGTAAACGTTCAGAACAGCAAAAAGTCGCAGCGATGTACGAAAATGAAGCACTCTCTTACAAGTATGAACAAGATATATTAGAGAAAAAAAGTCTCATGGCACAACTTCAATCTGAACTCAAAAGTAATGCCATGATGGTGAATATGCTCTCTGAAAATTATAAAGAGTATGAAGAAAAACTGTTACCCCTTATAAAAAATAGTTACCTATTGGGTGAAACATCGGTGATAGAATATCTACTTAACCGTCAGAAACTATATACATTAAATCAAGAGTTGTTTGCAACAAAAAAAGCATATTACAATACATTATTTACGCTCTATAGCTTGAGTGAAACAAAGGATACAAAATGAATAAAAAAATACTATTGGGCATGATGCTAACATTCGGACTACAAGCTGAACAGATCCAAATGACATCTGAACAGGAAAAAAACTGGAATATCAGTGTGGAAGCACCTAAAGCTTCTAAGAGTT
>JAMONG010000218.1 GCA_027066595.1 Sulfurovum sp. | reverse complement strand
CGAGACAAAAGTATTTTTTTCATTTGACAGCCTTTAAATTGCCTTGCTCATCAAATTCACACTTATCTTTAGATGTTACTGGTGAGCTAAAAACCTCTCCATTAAATTCTGCATTAAATCTCTCGTATGCCATATGTCTCGTTAATGTGTTGAATTGGATTCCTCTAATTTCTTTTTCTAGGTCACGATATCTTTCTAATACAAAATTCTCATTATTATCATTGGCTTTATATGTCCAATAAAATTCACAGCTTGTTGAATTATCTATATATTTAGTAGTCTCTTTCGCCCTACTCGGATCAACAATCACCTTATTGTAAGCTCGAGAACTCTGCATAAATATCCCTCTCTCTATAGGGTGGCTGTATGTCTCATATATCCACCGCTCCACATCATCCCTCACCCCATTGTCATTCACATCTACACCAAGCAATGTAGCATTGTTTACAGCAGGATCAGGTTCAGGAGGAAGCACATGCCCATTTACTACCCATGTGATGTTTAGGGCTACTCTGTTTGAAAGTGCGTTACCTACTTTGGCTTGCACCGTGACATTGCCATCTTTTTTGGCTGTGAGTACTGTACCATTTACCTCTATACTGTTTGACGGTGTGATGACATACGCTATACCTTGCGTAACTGTTTTACTCGTGTTATCTGAGTACGTACCCATAACAGTAAGTTCTGTTGTCTCACCTACATTAAGTGTTGTAGTGCTACTACTTAGACTTAAGCTTGTAAGTACAGGTACCACCACAGTAACAGTGCGTGTAACGTTCGCTTCATTCCCCACACTATCGCTTGCAGTGTATGTGATGACGTATGTACCTGCTGTACTTGTATCTACTGTTCCACTCATAGCTACAGAGACATTCCCCTCTACTGCATCTTGTGCAGTAGCTCCTAGTTCTACATAGTCACTCCCTACAAATAAACTTACATTTGTTTCACCATTTAGCGTGATAACAGGTGGTGTTACGTCTATTACCGTTATAGTTCTTGTCATATTGGATTCATTACCTGAAAACGAAGAACTGAAACATAAAAATATAACAAGTAACACTCTCTTCATAGATGCATTTTGCATAATAGTTTTACCTTTTGTACTTAGAATATAAAATAGATTTTAAATATTATAGCAAGTTAATTGTTGTAGTGTGTTCCACCAGAGGACTGATGAAACAAGACTTACTCTAGTTCCTCCTCTCCCGAGGTGGAACATATATAGCCAATCAACTCTCGTTCCATCCACGCCTGTGGTGGAATGAGTGATAGTTTATTGTTGTATATGTAGCTGTTATTTTTTATTGAGTTAAACTATGCGTTACACCAGAGGACTGGTGGAACGAGAGTTGAAGGTAAGATTAAAAGAGTGTACTTGATGGCTCTTCTGAGACTTCAACTCTTGCTATGAGGTCTTTATAGTGTTCGACATTTTGGAAAGCTTTTTCATAACGCCATCTAAGTACAAACTCGATGATTTCATTTTTAAGTGTGACCTCTAAAGTTTCTGCTTTTCCAAAATATCCTAAGGAGATATTTTTCGCTTTTTTCTTTCCATTTTTATCTGGCTCGTAGGTAATAGCGATAATCTGAATATACTTTCCATCACGTACTTCACCAAAGTCATCTTCTTTTAAACCAATACCTGAAAGGTTCATCGCTTTATACATAAATACTTGGTCAAAATCTGGAGACTTTTCAAAGATTTTTAGTTTTTCATAAAGTACTTTTACACGTACTATATTCTCTTCACGAACATTATCACAGTTTATTTCAACCTTCGGACTAGGTTTTGATACTGTTTTTTCTGCAGTTACTATTTCTGTTTTAACTTCATTAGAAACAGAGGGAGTTACTTTTCCTTTTGCTTCTAATTTATCTTCTAAACGACTAGTAAGTGCTTTTAATTTATCTAAACTACTCGACATTTGCTTCCCTTAAAATGGGGCTTTAAAGCCCTTTTTGAGTACATATTATTAAATATAATACTGTAGTTTAAGTTATATTAGCTTTAAATTATACTTAATAATATCAATTATTTCTATTATTTAATAAAAAGATACACAGAAAATATAATATTAACTAATATTTATTATGCTATAAAACTACATATCTCATATATAACCATTATTTAGATAAAATCCTTTTCAATATTATTAAGGATACGGATATGGATTATTTAGAAATCAAAGGTGGCAAAAAGTTAAGTGGGTCAGTGACTATAAGTGGGGCTAAAAATGCTGCACTTCCTATTATTGCGGCGACAATACTTTCAGACAAAAAGGTCACTTTAACCAACTTACCTAACGTAGTAGACATCCGTACCCTACTCAAACTTCTGACTATGCTTGGTGGAGAAGTTGACCACAACAAAACAATAGCAAACATTAACAACGGTACTATCACATCTACTAAGGCTGTGTATGAGATAGTCTCACAAATGAGAGCATCTATATTAGTACTGGGTCCTCTTCTTGCTCGTTTTGGTGAGTGTGAAGTAAGTCTTCCTGGAGGCTGTGCTATAGGGCAACGTCCTATTGACTTACACCTTAAAGCCTTAGAGTCTATGGGGGCAACCATAGAGATAAAAGGTGGGTATGTAAGAGCTGAAGCCAAAGACGGACTCAAAGGTGCAAAAATCATCTTCGATAAGATAACCGTAGGTGGTACAGAGAACATCGTGATGGCAGCAGCCCTTGCACATGGAACGACTACCATCATCAACGCAGCTAAAGAGCCTGAAGTAGAACAACTCTGTCAGATGATAGCAGACGCTGGCGTGAAGATAGAAGGCATCGGAACCAATGAACTTAGCATCGAGGGAACATGTGGAAAACCTCTTAACTTTAAAACTGTAGAGATTATCCCCGACCGTATAGAAGCAGGGACTTACCTCTGTGCAGGAGCTATTACCAACTCTAGCATCACACTGAACAGAGTAAACCATGGGCATATAAGAGCCTCTATAGATAAACTAGAGTCTATGGGATGTACTTTTGAGCTTGAAGATGACAGCATCACCATACACCCAAGCGAAACCATCAAACCTGTGAGCCTCATCACCATTGAGTACCCAGGTTTTCCTACAGACATGCAAGCACAGTTTATGGCTCTAGCTGTCATGGCAAAAGGTGAGAGTCTCATAGAAGAGCGTCTTTTTGAAAACCGTTTCATGCATGTGAGTGAGCTTAACCGTTTGGGTGCAGACATTTGGCTTAAAGGAAGTACTGCAGCAGTCAAAGGTGTAGACACACTTTATGGTGCAGATGTTATGGCAACTGACCTTAGAGCTTCTTCTGCACTAGTGTTAGCAGCACTTGTGGCTGAAGGTACAACCAACGTAAGACGCATCTACCACCTTGACCGTGGGTATGATGACTTAGAGGGGAAACTTTCTAAATTAGGTGCAGATATTGTTAGGAAGAAAGAAGTTTAGAGATTAAATGTTCTCTTTCTTCTTTAGTAGGGACATATTTTTTCTTTTCTTCTTCTCTCTCTACTAAATTATCAAAATAAGTACCATCATTCACACAAAGAAACTTTCCATCTTTTACGATAATAGTTACTTGAACATTTGAACCTGTACTGACTATCACTTCTGCGTAACTGCCCACATAAACATCGTTATCTTGATCTATATGAATCTCTTTAATTTTATAGCTTTCAACACCTAGTATCTCCCCTATTCTATCAAACTCGTTTATATCCATATCCAATATATCGTTCACACCTTGGAGCATTTTATTGGAAATAGTTGGTCTAGGTTTATGGTCTTGAAAAAAGAGTACCGTGAGGTATTGGTTCAACACAGACACAAACAAACGACAAGTCCCTATCTCAAATTCATCCCATTTTGTGTTGATGGATAGTTCTTTTTTTGTCATGGTATGTACCTTTATATTTATGTTTCATTTTTAACATAATCAAACTTAAGTTTGTCATTCTGCAACTCTCTAATTTGTTTTTGATATAATCTTTTTATTGAATTTAAACCATCATTTACATGCTTGACGTTGGAATGCATAAAAATAAACAATAAAGGTATCATTTATGAATATGCGTATAGTATTAAAAATTTTGTTAATGTTTTGGGGGATAATACTAGCAGGAATACTCATAAAAGCTTTAACCAATATAAAGGTAGAAAATTTTGATTTTGATTTTTTACAAAAAGTTAGCCAATTCAACAATAAAAATGATCAAACCATATACTTTCCATTGCAAGAACAAAATGGTTTTGTTATTCATGGATATAAAAGTTGTGTTAAAGATTATAAATCAGCTTTTTATGTTAAAGGTTATAGTTTTAATACCAGTGGAAGTTGTTACAATAATTCATGTAAAATACAAATAGAATTTAAAGAAAAAATACCCCAAGCAGTTAAATTGTATATCAAATCTGATAATGACTGTAAATTAAAAGAATTTAACGTGCCTAAAACACTAAATACTATAGGATACTTTGTCAATTTACAATTATCAGAAAAGCAAAAAAGTGATTTAACGATACAATCTGGAGACAAAATTAGACTGGAACACGCCAATGGATATAGCCTTAGTGCTAATACTCAACTTTATTTTTATGATACTCAATTTAGTGAAGATAATATCTTAGTAAATGATACTATCGTGGGGCAAGTGTTTTTTAATAAAAATGCTATCCACCCACAAAATACGCAAACAAACAAAGAAACAAAAATTAATATTCCACACCCGAAAGAACTTTATACCTATACATGTGATTCAACTTTTCTATGTAAACAAGAAGCAAATACATATATTGTAAATGTAGATGGTATTAATTTTATTCCATCTAAAGAATTAATATTTACCTGTTTAAAAAATACACAGTCAAATAAATTTTGTACTTTCTTCAAAAAAATAGGAAGTATTAAATCACTAAAATTTGATTCAAAAGCAATGATGAGTAGTTACATTAAGATGACTAAAAATCCTGAATTTAATGATTCTTTCCCAAGCTGGAATAAAAAGCGTCTTGAGCAGGCAAAACAAAAAATAGAAAATAGTTTATTATGAAACTAGTAGTAGCCATCACAGGAGCAAGCGGAGTTCAACTAGGCAAGAAGTTTGTAGACTACTTACCCAAAGACATCGAAGTACATGTTGTAGTCTCTGACAATGCCTTAACCGTAGAGAGCTTTGAGAACAAACAAGTAACATTGCACTCTTCAGAGAACATTGCAGCATCTATCTCTTCTGGTTCTTTTAGAGTAGATGCTACTGCTATCATACCTTGTAGTATGAATACCCTTGCTAAGGTAGCCTGTGGCATAAGTGACAACTTACCTACACGTGTAGCAGCTGTGGCACTCAAAGAACAAAAGAAGTTGCTTTTAGCTCCTCGTGAGTTGCCATTTTCTACCATAGCTTTAGAAAATATGCATAAGTTAGCCTCTCTAGGTGTCATCGTAGCACCTCCTGTGATGGGATACTACTCTGAGTCTTCCAGCTTGGAAGATATGGAGAAGTTCATCATCGGAAAATGGTATGATGTCTTAGGCATAGAAAATAACCTTTATGAAAGATGGAGTTAAGTATGAAATACCTGAGTCAAAGACGAAGCTTTTGCGAAAAAGCATTTAGTGCTTTTCTTGCATTAGGCTTTAGCCTTAAAAGTGAGAGGAATTTAAAAGTGGCTTTGCCTCTTTTAAAGGAGAAATAATTATGAGTAAAAGAAGAGCTATCTATCCTGGAACATTTGACCCTGTGACAGTAGGACATTTAGACATTATGCAACGTGCATCTGCCATGTTCGATGAAATCATCGTAGCCGTAGCAGACTCAACAGCCAAAAAACCCATGTTTACGCTAGAGCAACGTGTTGCCATGGTAGAAGCAGGTACGGCTCATATACCAAACATCAAAGTCATAGGCTTTAACAAACTCCTTGTTGACCTCTCTAACGAGTTAGATGCCAACATCATCATAAGAGGATTACGGGCTGTGAGTGACTTTGAGTATGAACTACAAATGGGGTATGCCAACTCTTCACTTAAAAAAGAGTTAGAAACCATCTTCCTCATGCCTAGCCTTGAGTATGGCTTTGTGAGTTCTTCTGTGGTACGTTCCATCTTGCCGTTTGATGGTAAAGTTGACCACCTACTACACCCAAAAGTCTTAGAGATGATACAAGGGTATCGTAGCTAATGTATATTTTATTTGAAGGCATAGACACGTGTGGTAAAAGCACACAGATAGAACTACTCGCACAGAAGTACCCAACGCTTATGACGACACATGAACCTGGAGGCACTGCCTTTGGCAAACAAGCTAGAGAGATACTGCTTAGCGACTCTTTAGCTTCTAAACGAGCAGAACTTCTTCTTTTTTTAGCTGACCGTGCCGAACACTACGAAGAAGTGCTAAAACCAAACAAAGATAAAGTAGTCATATCCGATAGAGGCTTCCTCTCTGGCATAGGTTATGCCCTTGCTAATGGAGACTTTGACTTTGACGAACTTGTGACACTGAATAAATTTGCACTTAGTGGACACTTCCCAGATAAAATCATCTTATTTGTCACCAACATGGAAACACTAAAACTAAGAACAGCCCAAAAAGAACTTGATGGCATAGAGTTACGTGGCTTAGAGTACCTTATAAATGTACAAAACAAAATGCATGAGAGTCTACAAAAACTAGGCATAGACTACCTAGAAGTAGATGCTACTGACAGCATAGAAAACATCCATCAATCTATTCTTACCTACTTAGAGCTATAATTACATAATTTTATCCGTAGGGTGCGTTTGCTAACGCACCTTTATATACCAAAGGAACACCCCATGATTAACCCACTTAGAGGGATGAAAGACCTTACTTTTGAAGAGTCTGAACGTTTTACACACATCGTAGAAACTGCAACAACCATCGCTAAGCATTATGGCTATGGCTACATCGAAACCCCTATACTCGAAGAGACTGCACTTTTTAAACGCTCTGTGGGTGACAGCTCAGACATCGTAAGTAAAGAGATGTACCAGTTTGAAGACAAGGGTGGCAACGATGTCTGTATGCGTCCAGAGGGTACTGCTGGTGTGGTACGTAGCTTTGTACATGCTAAGCTAGACCGTCAGCCCATGAAACAGAAGTTCTACTACTATGGGCCTATGTTTCGTTATGAAAGACCTCAGAAGGGTCGTCTAAGAGAGTTTCACCAATTTGGATGTGAGAGTTTTGGAGAGGCTTCAGTTTACGAAGACTTTACTATCATCACCATGATTAGCCAAATCTTTGAGGCTCTAGGCATAGGCTTTGACTTACAGATAAACTCTCTAGGATGTACAACATGTATGCCACCATACAAACAAAACCTAGTAAGCTTTTTAACTGACACCAAAGAGGAACTTTGTGAAGACTGTAACAGACGCATAGGGAGTAACCCTATTAGAGTGCTTGACTGTAAAAACAAAACCTGTCAAAGTCTGCTTGTAAATTCACCAAAACTCATAGAGAACCTTTGTGATGCGTGTGACGCTGACTTTAAACAACTCACTAAGTTACTAGACAATGCAAGCATCACCTATGAAGTAGACACAAACCTAGTACGTGGACTAGACTACTACAACAAAACAGCCTTTGAGTTCGTGAGTAACGACATCGGTTCACAGTCTGCCATCGCAGGTGGTGGACGTTATGACAAGCTTGTAGAGTTCTTAGATGGTAAGCCTACACCTGCTGTAGGTTTCGCCATAGGTATAGAACGCATCATGGAGCTTGTAAAAATGCCAGAGCTTACACGTGAGGGCATCTACCTAGGGGCAATGACGGAAGAAGCTGTAGAAAAACTCTTTGCCATAGCTACAGACAAACGCAAAGAGACTAAAGTGACACTAGAGTACAGTTCAAAAGGCTTTAAAAGCCATATGAAAGGTGCAGATAAAGTAAACGCACGTTATGTCGTACTCATAGGTGAAGATGAACTTGCTAACGGTACTGTATGGGTGAAAGATTTGGAGAGTAAGGAAGAGAAGACTGTTTTAGTTGGTGAGTTTTAAAATATAAATGAAAGTATTTATTAAGAATGTATTACTCTATATTGTTAGTATTATTTTAATCTTAATAAGTATTGTATTCTATTTTGAAT
>JAMONG010000217.1 GCA_027066595.1 Sulfurovum sp. | reverse complement strand
TATGCACCTAATACTACCAATATAGGTAAAGAGAGTTGCAATGCCAAACTGTTGACAAAATAGGCTATCCCTATAAAAAACAGGGCATTTATCACGATAAACCCTATCATCTGTGTATTGGATACTCTTCCATCTACAGAGGGTCGTCCTTTGGTACGAGGGTTTAATCTGTCTACATCTCTGTCAAGATAGCGATTGACACCCATAGCAAAGTTACGTGCACTCACTGCTGCAAGAGCACCAAGAAAAAGAAGTCTCCAGCCAAACCACCCCGAACCTGTATCTAAATAAGAAGCTACAATCATCGCAATAAAAATAAAAGGTAAAGAAAATACAGAGTGCTTAAACATTACCAATTCAGAAAAATCACTAAAGCGTTTTTTGAGTTTTTGCACGTTTAGCCCTATGGATGTGGGATTTTCAATTTTGAATTAAGTGACCAAGCAATAACAGTCACCAAAACAGCAATAATATAACCACTATTGATAAGCCCATACGCAGTAAGAAGATAGAGTACCCAAAGTAAAATAGCCCCTAGCGGTGTAGGTACACCCTCAAAGAACTTCTCTACCTCTCCTACATCCACTTTCAGGTTAAACTCTACCAATCGTCTAAGACCATTGATAATATACCAAATAAATACGAGTCCCAAAATAAGTTCTTCAACACCTGAAATACCTACATACTCTTTCACTGCATAAAAGAGTAAAAATGCTGGCATCACCACAAAAGAGAGAAAGTCTGCAAAAGAGTCTAACTGTATACCAAACTCCGTTGACAAGCTATATTTACGAGCAAGTTTACCATCGATAATATCACATGCTCCACCTATCCATGCCAGTACTATCGCCGTAAAAAAATCACCTTTAACGATGAAGTAAATCGCCATCACTCCCATCGTAATATTTAAATACGTTACAAGGTTTGCTATATTAAAGCGGTTGTCTTTGTCAAATAAGTTCATTTTTGCCCTTCCCTTTAAAAATAACATTTTACCTTTTTTGTTGTTATGCTATCATTACAACATGAATTCCTTTCAACAACTAGCCCTCATCGGTCCTACTGCTTCAGGCAAAACAGCACTTTCCATAAAAGTTGCCAAACATCTAAACGCCCATATTCTCTCTCTTGATTCTCTGGCTATCTACAAAGAAATAGACATTGTCTCAGCAAAACCTACAGTAGAAGAACGTGAGGGTATTGAACATTTTGGTATAGACACGATTTTCCCTAATGAAGATTTTGATGTTACAACCTTTATCAAGCTCTATCATGAGATATATCAAAAATGTTTAGCTGAAGGTAAAAACCTTGTCATAGTTGGGGGAACAAGTTTTTATCTCAAAATGCTCATAGAGGGTATCTCTGAACTACCTACTATCTCTGAAGATACGAAACAAAGAAGAGAAGACTATTCACTGGATTTAGACAAAACGTATAGAATGCTCTCTAGTTTAGATAAAGCATATATGTCTCACATTGCATCTAATGATACCTACCGTATAGAAAAAGCCCTCAACATCTATCTAGAGACTTCCCTCACTCCTACTGAGTACTTTACACAGTACCCTCCTCTTCCTACCATTACCGAACCTTTACCCATCTACCAAATCGTATGGGATAGAGCGATATTACGTG
>JAMONG010000216.1 GCA_027066595.1 Sulfurovum sp. | reverse complement strand
TAAAAACACCGATAGAAGCTGAGTATAAGATGATGAAAAAACGTAAAAAGATTGCAGGTACACAAATAGAGTGGAAACGCATTTTATGTCAAACCAATATGAATAAAGATGTCATCGCTAAAATACAGAATGCTTTAAATGATAAAGGGTACGCTGCAGGAAAAGCAGATGGTGTTCTAGGTAAAGGTACACGAAATGCCTTAGATAAGTTTCAAAGAGAAAATAGCCTTGCTACAGGTGGTATCACTTACGAAACACTTGGAGCTTTACAAGTCGTGCTTTAATGCTACTTCACTATCTCCGCTTTCGCACCCATAAGTTCGATGATACCGCCTTTGACGTTCAGAGGTGTGAAGCCATTTTCCTCTAAGATGCGTGAGGCTGCGACAGAGCGGTTACCTGTTCTACAGTAGACGATGATTTTTTTGTTTTTATCTTGTTTAAGCATACCCAGATTATCGCTTAAGGCTTGCACAGGGATGAGGGTAGCATTTCTTAGGTGTCCCTCTTTGTACTCTTGTATGGTACGCACATCAAGTAAAGAGACATTGTCATCATTTTCTAACAGTATTAGGGCTGTTTTGGCATCTATAGACTCAAAATTGGCCAATATCCACCCTTTGGTGTAAGCAAACCAAAAAATAAGTCCACCCATTGCCACCCAATATAAGATATTTGTATATTTTTTACGATTGGTCATATGTATCACTTTTAAACTTTTTTACCATTGTAACCCCTTTTTCTTTGTTTCACATGGTTACAACATAAAAACTAATGTTAAAAAGCACTATAAGCCAAAAACCTTTTAACTATCTTTCAGATAATATGAAATGAATATTCTGACGGATTCTCTGCTACACGCTTTGTGGTACCTAGAGAATGGATGAAAAAAAGTAAGGAATCAATATGACCCATGTAATTACAGACCACCCATATTTTGGTGTATTTGTTTTATTCGCGTTAACCGCTGTGGCATTTCCCGCAACCTTGTGGGCTGCACGATTTGTATCACGCAAGATGGCACGTCTAGACACAGAAAAGTTAAAACTCAGTATCTATGAGTGTGGACCAGAAGTAACGAAACAACCCAACACAATCTCGGCACAGTTTTACCTGATAGCACTTCTGTTTATCTTGTTTGATGTAGAGATTATCTTTATGTTTCCATGGGCAATTGACTTTAAGTTACTTGGTTGGTTTGGTTTTGTTGAGATGTTACTTTTTATATTGTTGCTTACAATTGGATTTATATATGCATGGAAGAAAGGAGCACTTGAATGGCACAACATCAAGTAAATTACGCCAGTTCAGCTGGATTGCCGATAGCATTGACTTCGGTAGATAAACTCGTAAACTGGGGGCGTTCAAACTCGCTTTGGCCACTTACGTATGGACTCGCATGTTGTGCGATTGAGATGATGGCATCTGGAGCATCGCGTTATGACTTCGATAGAATGGGTACTATCTTTAGAGCCTCTCCAAGACAAGCAGATGTAATGATATTAGCAGGAACACTCTCTAAGAAACACTCTGAATTTGCCAGACGTTTGTATGACCAGATGACTGAGCCTAAATGGGTAATCTCTATGGGTTCATGTGCAAACACTGGTGGTATGTTTAATACCTACGCAACAGTAC
>JAMONG010000215.1 GCA_027066595.1 Sulfurovum sp. | reverse complement strand
AGCTTCAATAAAAATGACACTTCTCTTACCTTTGAACAATATATAATGCCTGTACTCAACCTTTGTCATGAAAAATTAAGACGAAAAGAAGAGTTGTTTATCAATTTACGTGTATGGAATTTAGATGAGATGATGTCTGAACATGCTTTTAATGAGATACTGTTTACTAGGTTAAATGAGAGTTTTGATACACACTTAGTACTAAAAGAAATCTATAAAGAACGTCCAAGGTCTATACGGCTAGCTTCTAAAATCTTGGTACATTTTGACAACTACTTTGAGTGGCCATCACTGAAGAATAAAAGTTATGGAGATGGCACATGCCAAGGCTTACAGTCTCATATAGCCATACTTGCTTCAGGTAAGGTAGTGCCTTGTTGTCTAGACTGCGATGGCATCATAGAATTAGGTGACTTACATAAAAGCCCATTAGAAGAGATAGTAACTTCTCAGCGTGCCAGTACTATGCTAAGTGGATTTAAAGAGGGAAAAGCAGTAGAAGCGTTGTGTCAAAAGTGTTCGTATAAAGAGAGGTTTAATTGATCTCTCTTTATTTGATTGTTTAGTCTAAATCAGGTGTAATTCTTTCAAATCTTGTACCTTCCATGGTAATGTTCCCCATCATACCTGTAGAGTCAAAGACAAATCCTATCATGTTTGAGCCAAAGTCAATGTCATCAAGTTCTTCATCATTGTTCCAATCAGCCATAGCCATGTTGAAATCCATATCTGTTTCCCAATCATCATCATTCATAAATTTTTTGAGTGCTGCATCAGAAGTAAACACGATAATAAGTGAGTAGGTTTGCATACCCATTTGAAAGCCCATAGAAGCAGATGTGATACTATAGTAACCTTTGGTTATACCATTCACACGTAAAGCACCTTCACCATATTTACCACCTACAAAAAATCCTACTTCTTTTACATCAGGAAATACAACATAACCTTTTGCTTTTTCAAGGTATTGCTTTCCACCATTGACTTCATTGTAAAAGACAGAGAGTGCACCATTTGCATCACTATCTATCTCTCTTGCAGAGTCTTCGGCTAGCGTTAAGTTTGTGAGTGTAGCAAGTATAAGTAGTAGTCTAAAGAGATATTTCCATTGTTTCATATGTTCATCCTTTTTCGTTTATGATATTTAAGTATAACATAATCTACATTTAGAATAATGATGCATATCAAGTTTTAAGATAAAAATATTTGAAGTAAAAAGTATTTAAGAAGAGTAGACAAAGCCTGATAGACTTTGTCTAAAATGTGTTAAAGAGGTAGATTAAGGCTTAATTCTTTCGAACTGAGTACCTTCCATCGTCAAGCTGCCCATCATACCTTTAGAATCAAATACAAAAGCAACC
The DNA here is from genome assembly GCA_027066595.1 of Sulfurovum sp. GTDB lineage: Bacteria > Campylobacterota > Campylobacteria > Campylobacterales > Sulfurovaceae > Sulfurovum. The sequence continues at coordinate 279 of JAMONG010000215.1, read as the reverse complement.
ATATCATCATCAAAGTCGATGTCATCTAGCTCCTCTTTTGAGTTCCACTCTGCCATGGCTATCTTACCATCAACATCTGTTTTCCAGTCATCATCAAGCAAAAACTTGTTTAATGCAGCATCAGAAGTAAATGCAATAATCATCGCATATTGCTGTGCACCCATCTGCATACCGATAGAGGCTGATTTGATACTATAGTAAGCTTTTGTAGTGCGTTGTACACGAAGTACACCTTCACCATACTTACCACCTATAAACATACCTGCTTCTTTAATGTCT
>JAMONG010000214.1 GCA_027066595.1 Sulfurovum sp. | reverse complement strand
TCGGACATTGTAGTAAATGAGAGTGTGTTGAGTGTATCTAGTAAGGCAGAGGGTATATCCTCTATCGTGTTAAATCCTGCCATTAGAGTACTTCAAAAGAGCTATCTTCTATGATAACTTTATAGAAGTAGCCGTAACCAAAGTCTTTATCTACAGTGACTTTACCTGTAGCTTTTACTTTATCTCCTGTTTTGAGAGAAGTATTTGGAGCAGTAAAAACAAGGTCATCAGTGAGTTTTTTCTCATTACCTGTACCATCACCAAGGTGAACCCAGTCACGTTTCATAATGCCATGAGATACTTTAAATACTGTACCTTCTAGTGTAATAGTTTGGTCTTTTAATGCCTCTGCCCACATAAAAATCTCTTCAATAGTATAGCTCTCTTTTTTGACAAAAGGTTTGCTAGGAGTTTTGACCTCAGGTTGGGTAGAGATACCTCTTCCCATACCCGCATGTGGGTCTTTAGTACCTGTACTTAAGCCCATAAGCTCTTTCATGCTTTTAGGTCCTGTAGATGTTTGTGGAAGGTAGACATCTGAAGCAAAATATATCTCTTCAAAAGTTTCTCCAAGTGCTTTACTTTTAAAGTTTTTCATCATTGTTTTTTTATCAAATCCTATTTTATCTCCTACTTTTACAGGAGCATTGGCTATGGCAATCCATGTTTGTTTACCTTGCTCTTGGATTTTGAGATACTTATACCCCATGGCAGGTTTAATTTCTAAGACTTTTCCATAAAATACAGGTGCTCTTTGTGCAGGCATAGTAGAAGGTGCTTTTGTCTCTTTTCCTCCATGCATATCTATTTTATTTTGTTCCGCATGTAAAGTAAAAGGTAAGAGTGTGAGTAGTGTTAGTGTGAAAGTGGATAATGGTTTCATCATGTTCCCTATAATTTTTTATTTATTATAGGGAAAGAAGACTAACCGAAGGATTAATAGTGAGTAATAGTAGACTATGCTTTTGTTTTTCTATAGTCCATAATCATTTTATAGGCTTCATCTTTTAAAAGAAGCTTCTCTTTTTTGAGGGTTTCAAGTTCTAGAGCTGTCATGGGTGTATCACCATTTTCAGCATGTTCTATTTTATTATCAAGTTCGTTATGTTTTTCAAAAATTTTTGCAAAGTGTGCATTTTGTTGTTTTAACTCATGTATTTCATCTCTGTATTCGTGTAGCATTGTGTTCCTTTGTATTTTAGGTATCTATAGTATAACGCGTTAAGAATAACAAAAAATTGACAAAGATTAATTATGTACGATACTCAGCATTTATTTTGACATATTCATAACTCAAATCACAGCCATAAGAGGTGTATGTTGCTTCACCTAATCCAATGTCGCAAGTCACTTTAAATGTATCTTGTTTCATAATAGTGTAGGCTTTCTCTTCACGTACTGTGTCTAACTCTCTAAATTGGCTAGAGTAGATGAGTAAATCATCATAGTGAATGGTAAGTGTTTCATCATCACACGCTATGCCTGATGCCCCTATGGTGGATGCGATGCGTCCCCAGTTAGGGTCTTCTCCAAAGAGTGCCGTTTTTACAAGCAAAGAGTTGCTCAGTGCCATCGATGCTTTTTTTGCATCTTCAAGACTTTTAGCACCTTTTACTTCAAAAGCTACAAGTTTGTTTGCACCTTCT
>JAMONG010000213.1 GCA_027066595.1 Sulfurovum sp. | reverse complement strand
TTCAGAGAGTATCGCTCCTCCAATGGTGGCAAACCCTAGGGCAAAGCTTAGAAGCCAAAAGCCTTTTTCTAGATTTTGGTATGCAAGGGTTTCATTTTTATTTTTAAGTGCCTTTGAAATGCCTGGAAAGAGTGCTGTAGCCGTAGCGATGGCAAATAGAGCCAAAGGGAGTTGAAAAATACGTTGAGAGTATGCAAGGTAAGAGACAGAACCCGTTGCTAAAAATGAAGCGATAATTGTCCCTACAAAAGAGTTGATCTGCATACTAGACCCACCCCATACTGCAGGAATAAAGAGTGAGGTAAACTTTTTCTTCTCTTTTGTAATGTCTTTCTCTTTTCTGTATTTCCATCCACCAAATAGTAGTCGTGAAAGTTTAAGCCTATAGAGGGCTATAACATGAACTAAAACCTGCAATGCACCACCCACAAGCACAGAGATACTTAGGGCATAGGCAATGGTTTTGGGATCCTCTTTCATAAAGAGTAAAAGGGCTGCAATCATAGAGATGTTTAAAAGTACAGAAGAAGCAGCGGTTGTCATAAAATGCTCTTTGTACTGCAAAAGTGTTGCGATAAAGGTTACGATAAAGATAAGGTACATATACCAAAAATTAATCGCAGTGAGTGGAGCTGTGTCAGCGATACGCTGGGCACTCCATCCCATGGCTTGGAGTTTAGTAATGTACTCTGGAGCAAAGGTAACAACCAATGAACCAAAAACAATAAACAAAGAAAATCTTAAAAAGATAGCTGTAGAGAAGACACCTTTGTTAGAAGATGCAACAAAAGAGGGCATAAAAGCCTGGGTAAAAGCTCCTTCTGCAAAGATATTTCTAAAAAGGTTTGGCAATCTGTTTGCCAAAATAAATATATCACTCCAGTAACTCGCACCCAAAACAGATGCCATCACCACATCACGTATAAATCCGAAGATACGTGAAAGAAGTATACCAAAGCTGTTAGTGAAGATAGATTTTAGTTTCATGAAGCTCTTTTGATAAGTTTGATTAGGATATTTTATCTAAAAAAGAAGAAATACTAGTTATTCCCAAATGTGATACTCTTTAAATGAAGTTTTTCTATTTGAAACAAAGAGGTGATGGCATGAGTGTCAGTGGTTATCATCGCGATATTTAACGCTTTGGCTAGGGTGATGTTTTTCTCAGGAGCTTGGTTAAAAAGTGCTGTGGCATAAGCATCAAGCATATCAATGTTCCAGCCATTTTGTACGATGGTCATGGAACTGTAGTGGTGAGGTGATATACCTTGTGAGGTATTTAAAATATGGTGATTTTCTTTGTCTATAAAACGCTCATAGCTTCCACTTGTTGAGATAGACAGGTCTGCCTTAGAGGTTTTGATATAGCCCATATTTCCCTCATTAAAAGGGTCTTTTAGGGCGATGGTGTAGGATTTGCCTCGTGTGACTATCTCTCCGCCTACATCGACCAAGATTTTGCTAGCACCTTTGCTTGCAAGAAAGAGAGCTATCTGTTTTGCTACATAGCCTTTGCCTATGCCACCTAGGTCTAGACGCATTCCTTTTTTCTTTAGCATGATGCTTTCATGGCTTAGTTCAATATCTTTATAGTTTACTAGCTCTTTTTGTGTTTGAATCGTTTTTTTGGAAGCTTTTTGTTCATTGTCAAAGCCAAAGTGGTAGGCTCCATGGCTTAATGCCCCTATGCTTATATCAAAAAGTCCTTGGGTTTGCTCGGATGCTTTGATAGAAGCACTAAAGAGTGCATAGTCTTGGGGTGTACATGGAGTAGAAGTTTTACCTGCATTTTGGTTAATGGTGTTTAAAAATGAGTTGTCTTTGTAAGCACTGTAGCGACTTTCAAAGTCGGTCGCTATTTTGTGTGCTTGGAGTAAAATATTTTTGGAGACATTGGCTCTTATGAGAAGGTGTGTACTCATCACCTTAGCTTCTAGTGCCTTCTCAAAAAGTGCCATATTTTTCCTTAAAAGTCGTAGTTTATACGTAGTGTAGTATAGACAGCTTTAATATTACTCTCTCCAAACCAGTTTTGGATATAGTCATTGTCGCTTGTCCAGTAGTAGTCTACACTGAATGAAACACTGTATGGACTCTCTAGAGATGGTTTATACGTCACAGGTATCCCAACATTATAAGAATCAAATGCTGTCATACGGTAGTCTGAAGCAACGTATTTGTCTGATTGGGTGTAATCACCTAATGTTTTGGCAAAGTTTGACCCCGACTGTGTATAGTAACGTGCTCTTGCTCCTACCATCCACTTGTCATTGAAGTCGTGTAGTAACTCTGCACTGATTGTGTGTGAGTCTATATCCCAGTCATCTGTATAATGACGGTAGCTAAAATTCATTACATTTGCATCATCAATATATTTTAACCCTTTAATAGCAAAGGCATGACCTGTTCTTGTATCGGGATAGTTCTCAAAACCGATAAAGCTACCATTTTGAATTAAATAGGGGTACGGAGAGGCTAAGAAACCTTCTGAATACATATAAGAATAAACTAACTGTATAGATGCTGTGGATGAGAGAAGTTGATTGACAGAGAGGTCAATTTTTCTTTCGTCTCTATTGTCTACAGGCAAGGTACGGTTGTTGTTTGGTGACCATGTGTCTGCTGATTGTGAAAAGCCTATGCCTACAACTGTATTACCTTGATTGAGTTCTCTTGTGTAGTTGGCAAACACAGCTTTACCTATGTAGTCTAATTCAGTTGAATAGTATGCACCGACAGTTGCTGTGTTCTCGCCATCATCATAGCTGACAAAAGCAGTTGGGGCATAACGTACATCATCAAAACCTGAACGTTTAGAAGCAGTTGCTTGAGCATCTGGTGAGATAAGTGCAGGAGAACTCGAGTAGCGAATACTTGCAGCTGCAATGGTGTCTATGCGTAACTTAACTCCCACAAGCCAGTTTTTTGAAACTGTTTTTAAGAGCTCAAAGGTAGGAGAGTAGACCTCTACATCATTGTTATCGGTATAGGTATCAAAACCAAAAGAAGCAGAATCTTTAAGCTCCGAAGCATAGGTTTTTAAAAAAGGTATCATTAACATGAGACCAATGAAGAAAGATTTAATTATCTGCATCCACAACCTCCTTGATATGCACTGTCTCCACCTGCACTTGCTTCACGAATGAGGAAGATATGACCTTCATGCTCTGCACGTTCTGCCAAAGGGCTAAGTGACATTTTTGGGTCTGCAAAATGCTCTTTTTCATAAGGCATCACGCGTACGAGTTTATCTGAACAGCCACTCAATAATAGTATGAGTGACAGTAAAAGTGTAATTTTCATTTTGTCCTACTTTAGTTTGTTGATTTCAAGTTTGAGTTGTTCTATATCTTCAGAATTAAGGCTACCTACGATAATAAGTCTAATGATACCTTTTTTATCGATAAGATATGATGATGGCATGGCTACAGCTTGATAGGCTTTTGCTACACTTTTGTCACTGTCATGTAGAGAGATAAAAGGTGTTTTGATACCTGTTTTTTTCTCTACACTTTGAAGAAATTTTTGTGATTTAGAAGCTTTATCATCGACACTTACTGTGACGATTTTAAAGCTTTTTTTGTAGCTTTTTTGCAGTTCAAAAAACTCTGGCATCTCTTTTTTACATCCTTTACACCATGAAGCCCAAAGGTTAAGTAGCACTACTTCGCCTTTAAAGTTTTGCATAGTATAGGTTTTTGTTCCCTCTAGGGTTTTGAGTGTAAAGTCTGGAGCTTTGTCACCCTCAGATATGCCAGCGTAAAGGTGTAAGCCCAATGTTAAAAACAGTAATAGTGTTTTCATAAATGATGTCCTTTATTGTTATTGAATTGTATGAATTTATAGCGTAGTATCTACCAAGGCAGAGCCTTAGTAGTATATGTAAGAGAGTCTAGTCAAGACTTAGTTATTCATAGCACCTGCATTTATCCATGCCTGGAATGTTGCAGAGTCTGCATCTGATAATTTATCGCCAACAGGATGTCCATTCTGTCCATTACCCATATCGTGTACATATTGAGGACCACCATTTTGTTGGATATTATCCCAAGTTGCACTCGCAGTTGTTACAGTAAAGTCACCGCTTGTTCCATGACAACTTTGACAAGATGCCACAAGGATAGGCATCACATTTGCACCAAATGTAGAAGCTGTTGGCATTGCAGGAGGAGGTGTAGCTGGCATATCACCACCCGTTCCATCATTTGGTTCTACTGGCTGAGGTGTTTCTACAGGTGTATCAGTACTACCGCCTGCATCATCGTTATCATTATCACTACTTCCACACCCTACGAGTAAGCTTGCTGAGATTAATCCTATAAGGACTGAGTTTGTTAATTTGATCATTTTGAACTCCTTTTTATTTGATATTCAAAGTATAATACTTTTAGTGTTAACGAAGTGTTTCTCTATTAGGTTTTGTAGATAAAATATGTCAATTTGACATATTTTTGAGAAGAAATCAAAAAGGATGTTATACTTTTTTAAATTTTATAAAAATGGGAGTTATGATGATAGTAGGAATAGAAGGAAATGTAGAAAGAAAAGACCCTACCTTTGTACATATAAATGTAAATGGACTTATCTATGAGGTACATGTCTCTATCAATACTTCAAATAGTATCAAAGAGAATAAGGTAAAACTTTTTGTAACACAGGTGATACGAGAGGATGCCAATCTTCTCTTTGGTTTTATGGATACAAATGAAAAGAAAATGTTTGACACCGTACTCAAAATAAATGGTGTAGGCCCTAAAGTAGGGCTTGCCATTTGTTCTACTTTTACGCCTAGTACTTTTGCTAAGGTGGTAGCTTCTAAAGATGTGAGTATGCTCAAACGTGTTCCAGGCATAGGACCAAAGGCAGCAAGTCGCATACTTGTAGAACTTGCAGACTTCATCGTAGATGGCAATGAAGAAAGTGGTCATTCAGGGGCTTTTGGTGAAGCGGTTATGGCATTAGAGAGTTTAGGATTTAAAAAAGATGCGATACAAAAAGCACTGCAAGGTGCCAGTGGAGATACTAGCACACTTGTAAAAGAGGGATTAAAAAAGTTGCAACGTTTGTAAGTCTACCAAATGGAGTACCCTACACTAAAGAGAATGTTTTCATGTAAATCATCATCAAAAGGTTCTCGTTTATAGTAGAAGGTAGTAAACCAGTGTTTGTCAATCTTATAGTAGAGGGTACTTGAAAGCTCTTGAATATAGTGCTCACCTACAAATTTACTTCGTTCTGTACTGTAGACAAGATTGATATAAAAATTATCTGTAAAAAAGTACCCAGTACCTATATAAAACCTATGTTTGTCTTGTACTCCTCCAAATCCCTCTTCTTCCTCTTCTGCCACTTGATTGATAAATCCATCTACCACAATAGGACCTATGGCTTCGTCACCTATTTTGGTAAAGCTATACCCTCCAAAGATGGAAAGAGAGGAGGTAGGGTAGTAGTGTAGTGAAGCGTAAACCAAAGCATCAAGTTTGTTACCATCATAATTATAGGTAGGCAGACGTAACCCCGCACCAAGATTAAGTGCAAGATTTGTTTGTACTCTTATACGTTTTTGAACACGTATAATAGTATCTAGAGAACCTGAGTCCACATCATCTGTGTAGTGTCCACCTTGAAGTGTAAAACTCCAAGCATTTTGATAATAACTTATTCTTAGTTTTGTGTTGTTTTGTGTGGCTCTACTCATAAGGTCTTCATTGGTACTCTGTCCATACCCTAATGTAGCAATGATATTTCTAGCCTCTGTTTCAAATGGGAGTATCAATATATTGGTGGTACACCCCTCTTTGTCTACCATATTTAAAAATGGTGTATCTTGACATTTATCTAAATTATCAGGTACACCGTCAAAGTCTTGATCTGCCATGGGTGCTGCTTGTATCTGTGTGATAAAAAAACCCATACAGACAATGGTTACTAATCTTTTAATCATCATAATCCCCCTCTTGATCATCTAAACTACTTAAAATACCATCTTCCCCAAGATGATGTGTTTCCATTTGTAGTTGTATCTTTTTGCGTTTTGCATGTTCTTTGAGTGTTTTTAACACTTTTTTAGCTTGTGTATTATTAGAGTCAGACGTAAGTTTTGTCATTGCTTCTATACGTTCTTGCTCTTTCATCTGAATCATGTTTTTCTTAAAAGCATTCATCAGTTTAAATCGTTCTGCTGGAGGTGCATTTTGTATTGCACGTATCTGTGCATCTATATCTCCATAAAGATTTTGTACAAATAACAATAGAATAAATAAAAGTATACGTATTTTTTGTAGTATCATCATATTTTCTTTAAGTATCTAAAATCTAAAATAAAAGTTGTTCCCACAGCTACTTTAGACTCTATTTTCATCTCAATATTGAGTTCATCAATGAGCTTCTGGACAATATGTAGTCCTAACCCAATACCTCTTTCTTGTTCTGTATAATAACGTTGCATTACTTTATCTATGTTTTTTATGCCTTTTCCTGTATCTTTTATGATGATTTGTGTTTTCTCTACAGTGACAGTTACTTTGCCAAGAGGTTTGTTATATTTAGCAGCATTACTAAGTAGGTTATCAAAGATACGTGTAAGAATCTCTTGATTGCTTATATAGATTAAGTCATTTCTTTCATGATACTCAAATGTAAGTTTTGGGTAGTTTTCTTTGACGATATTGAAACGACTTTTTAACACAGATGCTACATCTACTTCAGAGTTTTGTGATGGAGAGTGTTGTAGAAATGATTTGAGATTATTTTGTAAAAGTGTAATGCTGTTGATACTTTGTGTAATACGTTTTATAAAGAGATCTTCACCTTTTTCTTCTGTAAACATCTTAATGTTAAGTATCATGGAGGTAATGGGTGTGTTAAAGTCATGTAGAATATCTTTGATAAATTCATCGTTAATTCTCAATGCTTTTCGTATAGGGTTTAGACTATAAAATGTAAAAAACAGAGCAATGGCAAAGAGCAGTAGAGATGCAAGTATAAATTTAATCCAAAGCACATTTTTAATCTCTTGGAGGTCTTGGACATAGTTTGCTTTTGAATAAGAAAATTTAATATAGAACTCTTTAGAAGAGGGGATAGTAAAGTAAGCATGTAGACCATTATCATCAAAGAGTTCATTGAGTTTGTTTTTTTCTTTTTCAACAAAACTGTTTTCAAATTCTCTACACTCCATCGTATAACTACAAACATTCATGGTTTTGTAGATACTTTGTTTATACTCTTTTATTTTTGATGTATAAAGCTCTATAAAGAGTAAGACAAGCAAAACTTCAAGCAGAGAAAAGAAAACTAAAAAGTTTTTAAAGAGCGACTCTTTTTCATATCTTTTCAATAATGTACCCTTTGCCTCTTATGTTTTTGATGTCGACGCTTAAGCGTTGCTTTATTTTTGTTATTGCCACGCGTAGTGCCGTATCTGATGTGTGTCCTAGTGCTTCAAAAAGTACCTCTTTTGTGACTACTGTTCCACACTCTTGGAGTAGTTTTGTAAAAATTTTATACTGTACATTCCCAATATCGATAATTTCACCATCTTTACGAAGTACTTGTGCTTCTTGGTCAAACTCTACATCTTGACAGTAGAGTATATCATTTTTAAATTTTGCTTTAAGACGGATGAGTAGCTCTTCAGGGTCAAAAGGCTTTTTGATGTAGTCTATGGCTCCCAATTTAAAACCTTCAGCGATAGAAGACATATCTGTAAGTGCTGTAATGAAGATGGTAGGTGTGTAGTCTTCTGCATGCCTAAGGGCTTCTAACAGTTCTAAGCCACTCCCCTCAGGTAAGTTAATATCTAAAAGATAGAGGTCATATTTGTTTTCAAAGGTTAAGTCTTCAGCCTCTTCCATAGTAAGGGCAACATCTACCTCGTAACCTTCACGTTGTAAAAAATGTTCTAAGGTTTCTGATAATATTTGATTGTCTTCAAGTAATAATAGCTTCATGGAAAATATGGTAACGTAGTAAGTGTTAGTGTTGTGTTAAATCAAAGCAGTCTAGTCCCTAAAATACGCTCAAATAAGAGCGTATTTTTAATTTAGTTATTCATAGCACCTTCAGTAATCCATGCTTTGATGGTTGTATATTCAGCAGATGATGGGGAGATGATTGCTCCTCCAGCGTGTGCTTGTGTGTTGGCCGCTTTATCTAACATATACTGTGCTCCATTGGCT
>JAMONG010000212.1 GCA_027066595.1 Sulfurovum sp. | reverse complement strand
GGAAGTGGTAACGTTACAGTTACCCTCGCACAAACGCTATCAAGAAAATCTTGATACGTTACTTTTTCATTTAGAAAACTACCAAGATAAACACATTATCGTTGCACCTGAAGTTTTTTTAACAGGGCTTGACTATGAACATATGGCAACAGCAGCAAAGTTCTCTGCCAATGCACTTAAAACACTTAAAAAAGAAGTCGATGAGCAGATAGTCGTCTTAACCTTGGTTCTTGAAGATGGCGATGACTTTGTCAATCAAGCAGTGGTACTACATAAACATAAAATCGTGCATAAACAAGAAAAAATTAAACTTTTTAAATTAGGAGATGAAGATCTCTATTTTAAAGCAGGGAAAAAAAAGAAGCTCAAGCCTTTTGAGATAGAGGGTGTTAGTTATGCACTGCTCATATGCTTTGAATTACGTTTTAAAGACCTCTGGAAGCAAGTAGAGGGTGCAGATGTGGTCATTGTACCTGCGAGATGGGGGAAGCTACGTAAACGCCATTTGGAAGTACTCTCATCGGCTTTAGCAGTGATGAATCAGTGTTATGTCATTGTCTCCAACTCATCAGACACAGATATGGCATCTTCCTCAGCCATCATAGCCCCTACAGGAACAGTAGTCCAAGATGATACAAAAAAAGCCATAGAAGGCACCATAGACTTTCGAGAAATAAAAAAAATGCGTCGCTATATTGTGATGGATTAATTTCCAACCCCCATTTAACGAAGTTTTAGATAGACTTTCATCATTCTTAAGGGGTTGGGATATAGATATGATAAAAGTAAGACAACGACAAAACCTTGTCGCAGAGATAGAAAAACACTTTGCCTTAGACACACATGTGAAAGAAGCATTTTTAGCAGTAGATAGAGAAGTATTTGTCCCTGCTCAGTTTAAACATCTCTCATATAATCTTGATGCCCTCCCTTTAGCTGCACAACAATGGATATCTTCTCCTCTTACCGTGGCAAAAATGACCCAACACCTTGAACTTAAGGGGGTAGACTCGGTACTTGAAGTAGGGTGTGGTTCTGGCTATCAAGCTGCTATACTTTCCAAAATTTGCCGTCGCGTCTTTACTATAGAACGCATCGATGAACTGATGAAAGAAGCAAAAGCAAGATTTTCAGCACTTGAAATGCATAACATCTTTCCACGCTTTGACGATGGGCAACGAGGATGGAAACAGTATGCTCCTTTTGAGCGGATACTTTTTTCTGCTACAGCAAAAGAGATACCAGAAGTACTCTTTGAGCAGCTAGCAGAAGGTGGCATACTTGTAGCCCCTGTAGAGCAGGCTGAGAATTATCATATCATTACACGTTACTACAAAAAAAATGGACGGATTACCTCTGAGACTATAGAACAGTGTCTTTTTGTTCCTGTGTTAGATGGTACTCAAAAGTAAGTGACAATACCTTTGGTTACTAGTGTCAACTTTTCATTAAACTTATGTTATGATTTATCAAATTATGTAAATAGGGATAGGTATGGAAAAGTTGATGAAGCCTGCGGAGTATGCACAGGAGCTTGGTATCTCGAGACAAGCGGTTTATGCGAAGATAAAACGAGGGATATTGAAAGCTAAAAATGTAGAGGGTAAACTTTACATTGTAGTTGACAAAACAGAAGAAAGTACACCTAACAAAGCAATGCCAGCGACAACTCCCTCTAAACTAAAAGCTACAAACAAAGCTGTCAAGACAGAGACCCAAGACTATAAAGCACTTCTTGAGGCTAAAGATGAGACTATCTCTGTGCTTAAAGGTACAGTCAAGGACTTGAAAAAATCGAATAAACAGATCTCTACCACACTTAAAGGGGAGATAGACCTACTCAAAGAGGCTTTTCATGAGATGCGTTCTTTGTATGTCCTTCAACTAGAACAAAAGAAGCCTGAAGTTGAAGAGGTGATAGAAGTTGAAGAAGAACCTGATGTGATTAACTGGATAGGTTTAAAAAAGTTTTTTAAACGCTATGACATTACAAAAGAAAAACAACAAGAAAAAATAGTGAAACGTTTAAGTAAAGCATTTAAAAAAGATGATGAACGTTTAGTCAACATGAATGGTAAACTGAAACTCAATGCAGATGCATCATATGGAGATATTATCAAATAAACCAGAGGAGTCTCTCATTTATTATCCTTTATTGAGTATAATAAAAACATGAATAAATTACTCCTTATATCTCTTTCTACTATCCTTGTGGTGCTTCTTTTGATTTCGGGCATACTTATGTTTACATTTAGCCCTAGTGGCAATGATGTTTTGAAAAATTATATTCAAGAAGAGATAGAAGAGCAAATAGACTTTCCTGTAGAGGTACGTAAATTTACCCTTGATGTGGGTGTAGTTAAAATACTCTTAGCGGTGGATAATCAGGCGAATGTGGAGATTGTGACACATTATGATGTGTGGGCACAGTCTTTTAAAGGTATTTACCGTATTAAGATAGATAATTTACACTATGAAGAGATGGTGTTACGACAAGCAGAGATACAAGGGCACTTTAAAGGAGTAAAGAAAGATGTCATCGTAGATGGGCAGGGAACAGCACTCGATGCCAATTTTACTTACCGTTTTCGTGTCGTAGAACAAACACCACAAAATATCATAGCACACATAAAAGGACTTTCTTTAAAAGAAGTTTTAGAGCTTGCAGGGCAACCACCTTTGGCACAAGGTAAAATAGACATAGATGTGAACATGCCTGATATTGGTGAAGAGTTTGCTAATGGATATGGACGTATTAATTTACACAATGCTCTGTTTGATACTAAGGTTGTTAAAAAAGTGTATGATTTAAAACTCCCTAAAAAGAGTTATGTTGCAGGAGATATAGATGTAAAACTTAAGGGTAACAGTTTAAAGATTTTAGCAGATGCTACAAGTAATCTGTTTACTTTAAAGATAGAAGATGCCTTAGTGAACTTAGAAGATAAAAATATGACAGCTTCTTACAAAATGGATGTAAAAGAGATGGCTATCTTGACGCAAAATCAACTCTCTGGACCACTTAATGTTGCAGGAGATATAGTGGTAGATAAAGAGAGTTATCGTATTAGAGGAGGTACTGGATCTTTAGGAGGGTCGCTTCTTTTTGATATAGCTGAAAATTCTGGTTTTCATTTTGAAAACCTTGAAATCGAAAAAATCTTAAGGTTGACAAAACAACCAATGTATGCAAAAGGTTTATTGAGTGGAAGTGCTAATGTAGATAAAGATATGCAACATGGTAAGTATACTCTTAGGATACAAAAAGGTCAGCTTGATGCAAAAAGCATTGAAAAAGATTTTGGATATCAGATACCAAGTGTCAATACATTTAATTTTACCTCCAAAGGTAAGATAAAGAACAAAATAGTTGCAGCAGAAGTGACACTTAAATCTACGCTTAGCGACATAAAACTAGCAACATTAACTTATGATATAGAGAATAAAAAACTTAAAACAGATTATGATGTATTTTTACCCAATATCGGGTTACTTATGCCTAACAATAAAGCAGTTAAAAGAGGATATATGAGCCTCAAAGGAGAGATGAAGTTTGATAAAACACTCTACGTCAAAGGAAGTGCCAAAGGTTTGGGTGAAAAGTTAGACTTTGTCTATGATGGCCAAACAGCATCTGTGGATGCAAAAGATTTATTTATAGAAAAACTACTCTCTTTAAGTGCCTTGCCTAGGTATGTAAAAGGGAAACTCTCTACCACGGTTAAGGTGACCAATTTAGAGACCCTTGATGGGACATTTTCGCTCACAAGTAATAAGCTTTTGACCCAACCAAATGTGATGGATAGGCTCATAGGTAAGAAACTGCAGATGCAGATGGCGGTAGAGAGTAAGGGTAAACTTAAAGCAGGTGTAGCTTACTTTGATACAAAGATAAAAAGCTCTATGGGTAACTTAACCTTAAGTAAGAGCACTTTTCATGTGAAAAACAATACTTTTAAAAGTCTTTACGTTTTAAATATCCCTGCATTAGAAAAAACCTATGCACTGACTGAGCAAAAACTGTATGGACCCATGCTTTTAACTGGAGATATAATACAAGGTAAAACACTTACTGTAACGGGGAGTACAAGTTCATTAGGAGGAAAGATAAGCTATACACTGGTAGGAGACAATTTAAAAAGTGATATTGTGAATGTACCTTTAGAGAATATTTTGGGTTTATTGGGGCATAAAAAGTGGGTAGAGGGTGATGCCTATGGTAAGGTGAAGTATGACTTAAAAAAGAAAGCGGGTGTGGTTGATATCGATATTAAGTCTTTCCAGATTAAATCTAGTAGTACCACCAATACAGTTAAAATGTTTATAGGCAAAGACCCTGCACGTATTATCTATACGTCAACAAAGTTTCATGCAGACATAAAGGGTGATGTGACGAGATATACTCTTACTGCTAAAGGGTCACGCTCTAGCATTGAGATAACAAATGGAAAAATAGATAAAGTCAAAAATATCCATAGAGCAAAGTTTAAATTTGTGTATGAAAAATATGTTGTTACAGGTACCATAGGTGGTACAGTAGATAGCCCAAGCTTACTTGTTGACCCTTCTTCTATTATGCAGAGTAAAACAGGAGAGAAGATACAAAAAAAACTTGATAAAGCACTTGGTGGAGATATGGGTAAAGCTGTAGGTGGATTTTTAAAAGGGTTGAAATTTTAAACAAAAAGAGTAATGAGTTTATGTAACACCTCTTCATCGGTGTAGATTTTGACGGAACGTATGTCGTAGTGTGAAAAGTGTTCTGACCGTTTTTCTTCATGTTCCTTGAGTTTTGCTAGGTACTTTTCGATGCTTCTTTTACCAAAATAGGTCTCCATATTCGTGTCGTTTTGAGGATTTGTGAGGGTTACTTCTCCTAGTACTTTAGGAGACTCCTCTTTTCTGTCTCGGACAATAATGGCAATGACTTCATGTTTTTGTGCAAGTAAAGAGAGGTCAACCTCTTCTAAAAAATCACTCAGTACAAAGATAAGTGAGGGTTTGTGTATACGTTTAAAAAGAGTATCGATGGCAGTTTGTTTCTCTAAGGTAGTGTTGAGAACTTTGGTCTCATAAAGTGCTTTTGAGAACTGCGCTATATGGTAGAGCTGTTTAGTAGGTGGTGTGGTGATGGTTTGCATTGGACTGTAGGCAAAACCTGTAAAGAGGTCGGCATTTTGTTGTGCAGCATACCCAAGAACAGTAGCAACCTCGGTGAGCTTCTTTTGTTTGGCATTTCCTGTACCAAAATAGAGGCTTCCGTCCATTAATGCACATACGACAATAGAGAGTTCTCTGTTAGCATGTAATTCCTTTATATAGGGTTTTCCAAGCTTTGCTGTAATCGTCCAGTTTATCTTTCTAATGTCATCACCCATTTGGTACTCACGCAGTTCAGAAAAATCATACCCCTCTCCATGCAGTTTTGAGAGGTTATGCCCTGAGAGTAGGGTATAGACTTGATGTCTGGCTTTGAGTTGTAGTGCTTTGAGGGCTGTGGTCATGGTATAGGCAGAGTCTCTACGATTTTGGAGATGATTTCATCTGCACCCATCCCTTTGGCTCGTGCTTCATAGCTTAGTACGATACGGTGGCGTAAAACATTGTGAATCACATAACCAATGTCCGCAGGACTCACAAAGCTGTTGCCTCGCAAAAAAGCTTTGGCTTTGGCTGCTTTATAGAGGTCTATGGAAGCTCTGGGGCTTGCTCCATACATCATACATTGGGCGACTTCATCTAAGCCAAACTTTGAGGGGTCTCGTGTGGCAGAGACGAGTTGCACGATGTATTGCTCTAGCTCTTTGTCTATGTGGATGGTTTGCAGCTCTTTTTGTAAGTTGTGTAGTTCTTGTATGTTCAGTACTGCTTGCACCTCTTCAAAACGTTTGTTTGCCACTTTACGCATGATCTCCAACTCTTCTTCTTCATTGTTGTGAGAGACGACAAGTTTCATCATAAATCTATCTAGCTGTGCTTCAGGAAGTGCGTAAACACCCTCTTGTTCTATGGGGTTTTGGGTTGCCATGACCAAAAAAGGGCTTTCAAGCTTAAAGGTCTCATCTGCGATGGTGACTTGTCTCTCTTGCATCACCTCAAGTAGAGCAGATTGTACTTTTGCAGGGGCACGGTTTATCTCATCTGCTAAAAGTAAGTGGGTAAAAAGAGGGCCTTTTTTAATGCTAAAACTATGGTCTTGTGGGTTATAGATTTGTGCACCGATGATGTCTGAGGGTAAAAGGTCAGGCGTAAATTGTATACGTTTGGCATCTAATCCTATGGCACGTGAGAGGGCGTTGATAGTCGTAGTTTTGGCTAAGCCAGGTACACCTTCTACTAAAATGTGTCCATCACAGAGTAATCCTATGAGTAGCCCCTCTATCATCTCTTCTTGTCCTATGACGGCTTTTGCTAGTTCGGTTTTTAATTGCTCTATTTTTGAGTTCATTTTAATCTCTCCAATGCTTCTTTTTTTATCTGTTTTAGCTCTATAGGTGTGTTGCCATAAAGGGAGGCTTCCAGTTTTTCTATAGGAGTAGCAAATAACTTATTCTCATGTGAGATGAGGGTTTGCAGTAATGCTTTTTGGGTTTTTGCTTTTTCTATTTTTTCTTTAAGGGGGTGCTCTGTTTTTTTTGTTTTGCTTTTTGTCCATTTCCAAGACAACGCACTGAAATACCCTGCTCCAAAGACTAAAAGGTAGCCCAAGAGACTCTGTACCCACGACCAGTCTACACGAAATGAAGCAGGGCTGTCGATGGTGTCAAGTAGCACATTTTTACTTACTTGCGTAATGTTAAAGTGTTGTTTAGGCACTGTAAGGGTATAGCTTTTTTCTAAGTGGGGGTTAAATGCTTTGATGTAAATGGGGTTAAGTGTAAAGCTTTTGTCAGAGGAGAGTGCCATGGGGTAGATGACTGTACTGTGTGTATCGTTGTTGCTAACCATAGAGGTGACAATGGGTTCTTCTCTAAAGCGTGTGAAGTTACTGTCATTAGGAAGTAAACCTTGTAGTAGTGGTGGATACCCAAGCCCTTTAATCGTGACCTGTAAGGGTAAAGGCTCGTAGGCTTTAGCTTCAAGTGTTTTTACCTTGTAGTCTAGTGTAAAGTCACCGACTACTTGTGTGCCAAGAGGTAAAGGTTTTACTTGAAGTGTCAATGGGGGTAAGGGTATTTTAGTATTGGTTGTTTCAAGTGTTTTGACATTGTCTCTGTCTCCTGAAAAACTGTATGCGACACTCTCATCGGTTGTTGCTTTTTGTGTTAACTGAAATTCTATGGCTATCTTACCTTCTTTAAGTGGGTAGACAAGGTAGGTGTATTGGATTTGTACGGCATGGTAGGCATCTACCTCTTTAATGTCAATACGTTGAAAAGTATAGGCTTCACTGTTGACAAGGTCAAAGTCAAAAAGAAGCACGATGTCATGGTTGGTTTGGTTGACATCAATGGTAAGTATAACCGCCTCTTTGAGGTAGGGAGATGTTTTGTCCGCATGAATGGTATACTCAAAATCACTCGCTTGTAAGTAGACAAACCCTACAATCATCAAGATGATTTTACCAAGGTTGTGTTTCACGTATATATCCTTTGTTTATGAGTTCATAGACCTTTGAACTTAATGGTTGTTTCTCTTCATTCTCATCTGAAGTAAGTTTGGCGTTCTCTTGCACTTTACTCTCTTTAGAACTATGTTCTCCCGCCCCTCCAGAGCCAGAGCTTGGTTGGTCCTCTTCTTGGGTATTCTCTTTTTTCTTCTCTTGTGCTTCAGATTTGCTACTGTCTGAACTTTGTGATTTGGGATGGGCGATGCCCACAGAGGCATCTTTCTTGTCAGCTAAAAGAGCAATGCGTTCAAGGTTATAGCGTGCATCGGCATCCTCACCCAATTGTAATGTTTTAGTATAGTAAATTTTGGCTTTATCATACGCTTCAAGCATGGCATAGGCATTGGCGATATTGTAGTAGAGTTTCTGTTTTGTGGTTAAAGAAGTGGAACGTATGGACTTGTAGTATGTAATCGACTTTTCATAAAAGCCTTCTTTATAATAACTGTTTGCTAAGGCAAACTGGCTTTGTAAAGAGGGAGTTTTTATCTTTTTTAGGTGCTGTGTTACACCCTTAAATGCTTTTTTTTCATAGCTTTGATAGGCTTTATTTAGATGGTATTCATCTATAAATGA
>JAMONG010000211.1 GCA_027066595.1 Sulfurovum sp. | reverse complement strand
TAAAACGCCTAAAAGTTACAAAGCTACCCTCTGGTTAGGAGCTAACTCACCTAGCCTTGATATAGAGAAGATAGACAGCATCAAAGATGTCATAAGTTTTGATGAAGAAACCATCAAAGAGACCTTGGCCTCTTTGCAAGGTGAACTCACCTACTACCCACCAAAATTCTGTGCCAAAAAGATAAATGGTAAACGTGCTTATGAACTCGCACGTGCAGGTATAGAGGTAGATTTAAAAACGATAACATCAACTATTTATGACATCAAGCTAATAAACTATAACCATCCATTTATACACTTTGAAGCCAAAGTCTCTGAGGGCACTTACATCAGAAGTTTGGGTGCACTCATAGCAGATAAACTAGGGGTCGATGGCACACTCTCCAGCCTACACCGTATCCACGAAGGACAATTTTACTATGAAGATGAAAAGGCTCTCGACCCTTTTACACATTTAGCACTCCCCTCTAATGTTTATACAGGAGAGGAAACCTTCATGGAGCTAGGTAAAAAACTTGATCTAGCGTATTTTGAAGTACAAGATGATGGAGTTTACCTGATCGAAACATCACAGTTCTTTTCTATTATTGAAATTATCAATAATGAAGTAAAATATCGGTTTAATCGTATACCAAAATTTGAGAAAAATTAATATGAAAAAGGTGTAAGCATGGGTGGTTTTGAAGGAGAAGGTGAAGGTGGTTACTGGGAGAATGATCAAGTTGCAAAATGGATGGCTCAAAATGATACGCAATCCAAAAATAAAAATAAATCAAATACAGGCGTAAAAAAAGTGGGTGAAACCTATAGCATTAAAGCCCATGCGAAAGTAAATATATTTCTAAAAATCACAGGGCATAAAGATGGCTACCACACCCTACTTTCACGTTTTGTACGTGTAAACAACGTGTATGATACCATTACCTTTGTACCTTGTGAATGTGAGACTTTTACCCTAGAGGGGTGTGAAGGTGTACCTTTAGAATCCAATACTATCTACAAAGCATACAAAGCACTCAACGACTATACGGGTGACCTAGATATCTTGAACTATTTTTACCAACATAAAGTTGTCGTCACTAAACGTATACCAAGTCAAGCTGGTCTAGGTGGAGGTAGCTCTGATGCTGCTGCTTTTATGCGTTTAGTTAAAGAGGCTTGTAACTTACTTATAAGCACCAAAGAATTAGCAAAAATAGGCAGTAGCATAGGGGCTGATTTACCTTTTTTCATCTATAACTACCCATCAGCCAATGTATCTGGCTTTGGTGAAGTGGTTGAACCTTTTGATGAAGAACCATTAAACCTTGAACTCTACACCCCTACACTTGGGTGTGATACCACGGTGGTCTATAAAACATTTAAACAGCATTTACTTGATGATATCAAACGTGCTTCATTCATAGGGTGGGATGCACTAGATTCTAAAAGCATCTTAGAAAACATACCTAACCCAGTCATGCTAAATGACCTCTACCCTGCGGCTCTCATTGCTTACCCAGAGTTGAAAAAACTTGCCAAAAAAGGTTGGTTTTTTTCAGGTTCAGGAAGTACATTTTTCAAAGTTATTAACTAGAAAGATAAGTCTCTATAGATTTTTTAAGTGTTTGAAATGTTGTTCTATATCGTGGAATGTAACTATTCAATAACTCTGGTTTTTTATATATGAGATGCTGGTGAATTTCATTAATGATAACATGCATCTCTTTTGCACCAATAGTTCCAGTTAACCCTTTCATATCAAAACATAACATTTTAACTTGTGTAAAACGTTGTTCTTTAATAAGTTTTTCAAACAGGTCATCACTCTTATCATAGGCATCTATAAATTCTTTAAGTACCTCTTTATAAAATGCAACATTATCTTTCATATGTGCTAAACCATCTACAATATCGAGTCCATCTAAGTGCAGAGGTTTAACTTGTGCTACAGTATTATTTAGATCACTATTTTCCCCTTTTGACAAAAACATATCTAAGGCACTATAAAGCTTTTCTATTCGTACAGGTTTAGGTAAATAACCATTCATACCAGAATCAAACATTTTTGCTATTTCATGTTCAGACACCAATGCTGTAAGAGAGACAATAGCTACTTTATCAAAGCGACTATCACTACGTATGAGTTCTGATGCTCTATACCCATCCATGATAGGCATATTGATATCCATAAAGATAAAGTCTATCTCTTGACCACTATTACGCATAAAATCTACTGCTTCTTTACCATTATTTGCCACATGTAAAATCATCTCTGATTTTCCTAGGACACTTAAGACAACTTTTTGATTAATCACATTATCTTCTACAATTAAAATATGTGCTCCTTTAAATGCCTTAAAACTCTCTAATGTAATATTAGGTGCATCCTTAAACGTATTTTTATATACAATTAACTTTTCACTATCCTCTTTTAATACATCTTTTTCATCTGTTTTTTTAGGTTCATAAAGTTCAACCAAAGTATCAAAAACATACTCCTGAGTCAATGGCTTTTTAAGACTAATATCTACTGTACCCTCATGATACACTGCTTGTCTAGATGAAAAAAGACTATCTAAACTAATCACTTTGACATCTTGTAGTTTTTTAGTATCTTTTAATGCTTCTAAGATTTTAAAATTAAAAAGTGTCTCACTTAATGCCACAATATCGTAACGTTTAAAGTTTGGCATAGCATCATTAAATTTTTGAAAACTATAGACATCTACATCTGCTCTAAAGTAAGCAAAAAGTTTTTCTGTAGCCGTAGCGGCCTTTGTACTCTTATCAACAATTAAGATTTTTTTACCTACTAAACCTTTGTTTGGTAAACGATATTTTCTTTTCTCTTTATTTTTCTCTTCTATAGGAATGGTAAAAACCAAACTATTATGTCCATCTTCACGATCCACAACCAAAAGTTCACCATCCATCAAATAGGTCAACTCTTTAGCCACAAATAACCCCAATCCTACATAACGTCGTAACTTTTCATCATAATAAGAGTCAAAAAGTGTCTCTCTGTCTTCTATGACAATCTCCGCATCAATTTGAAAGCGTAATTGCAAGCCCTCTTTTAAACTAGAGAGGGTTATCACTTCTAAATTAATCTCTTTACTTTTACTATTTTGTATAAAATATTCAAGTAAATTTGTTAAAATTTGTCCCAAATGCAAAGAGTCTGCTAACATATATCTAGGAACATCTTTACCTATGTTAAACACCAATTCAGTATCATTTTGTTTATAAATATTATGGAGAAGTCCTGCTACTTCATTAAGTACATGATTAAAGTTAAATACTTCATTTTGAATCACAACTTTTTTAGATTTTAAACGTAAAAATTTAATAAGATCATTGGTAACATCTAAAAGCTCATTTTCATTATACATGACCCTTTCCATATCTTCATAGAGTGGTGTCTCTTTTACTTTTTCTGCTAACTTACTTGTATACCCCATAGTCTCTTTGGCTAAAGTGTGAATATTTTCACCCATACTTGCAAGAACTTCATGTTGTTTTTGTTCTAACTTTTTATGTTTAGACTTTATCTTCTCATGTTCTTCTTTTAAACGTTTTATCTGGTCTGAAGATAAAAACATAAAAAGAATACCTATAATTGCCAAGCCAAAAAGTGCTAACCAAAGTGTATCATCTTCTTTCTCTACAACTATCTCTCTATTTACATAGACTTTTTTTTCAATCTGTTCTACTCTTGGCTTAAGTGCTATTTTTTGTATTTTTTCTTCTACAATTACAGCATGAGAAAAGTGTTCTTTTAATGTTATATAGCTTAATGCCAATATCTCATTTCGTTCATAGGGTCCCACTTGCAACAAATAGCTTTTATTTACTAATTTTATAAAAGCTTCCTGTTTATTAGGGACTTCAAGAGTATCATACTTCCATTTTTGCTGCTCCATACGTTCTTTATCCCCATGATCCAACACAATAAAACTATCTATTGCCATCACTGATATCATCATAGAAATCCATAGCCATATCATAAAATGTACTTTATGCATCTTCAGCTCCTAACTTTTTTATTTCTTTTTCTATTTTATTTTGTTCTACTGTAAGATTTTTTTGTCTCTTACTTAGTTTTTTTATCTTTCTTCTATTTCTCACAGATAATATAAGTCCTACTACAGACAAGAGTAAAAGTACTAACCACTGTAAGCCTATCTCATTTATATACGATACTTCTTTTTTCTTTTTAGCTAAAGGTGTGGAATACTTAGGTACGCTCATCTTTTGATTACTCTTAAATATACGTTCTTTATAGTCAATGAAAAAGATATTTTGAAACATTGGTGTCAATGAAATTAATAATTCATTACGTAAAGAGAGAGAGTTTATAGGTTTTATCACAGCAACATAATAGTTATCTAGTTTTTCCATCTCTATCTGTAAATCATATTTTTCCTGAAGTAGCCGTGTGGTTGGATTTTCAATAAAATAGACTTTAAGTTTGAGTAGTTCATTGTTGGCAGTTACTTCACTCTTACTAGCACTCACAATCAATTTTTCTGAAAAGTCATGAGATGATACCCCATCAGAAAACAACAGAGTAATAGAACATAACATCCACATAAATAATTGCATCATGCTCCTTTTAAATTTATAAAATGTAAGAGGTATTTAATATTTTTAATCCATTATCTTTTATAGTGTAACATAATTTAAATATATATATCTCTTAAAAGATAAAATCTTAATCTAATAATAGTTATAATAAAACAAATTAAACTTTTAAAGAGATAATCAATGTCCACTACAGCAAAATACCCCGATATATTTGATGAGCTAAAAACCCAAGTCCGCGAGGCTGGGCTACTTGACCGAGTGCCTGTACGAGGAAGCATAGAGATGATTGCTATTATCTTATGTGTTATTATTGCACTAAGTACTGCACCCCTTTGGAACCCTGTACTTTTAGCTCTTTTTTTGACCCTACTGTTTACTCGTTCTGTCTTTGTTTCTCATGACATTTTGCATACACAGTATTTTAAAAACAAAGCACTTTCTAAAAAACTTAGCTACCCATTTTCAGCGATTATCCTCTCTAACTCTTCCTCATGGTGGGACTACAAACATAATGTAAATCATCATACCTACTGTAATATCATCGAAAAAGATGAAGACATACGTGCACTTGATGGTGCGTTTACACCAAACAAAGGAAACAGTCCATTTTTAAAAAAATATAAACATGTTGTCTTTTGGGGAGCAATGTTTTTTATGTTTCCAGCTTTTATCGCACAATCATATAGCTTTGTCATCAAGCGTAAACTATGGGGAGAGTTTGCACTTATGCTCCTACATTGGCCACTTATATGGGGGACACTTTACTATCAAATAGGTGGGGTCGATACACTCATCGTAGCACTGGTTATGAACTTTATACTCTCACCTTGGCTTGCCTTTGGGTTCATTACCAATCATTTGGGCTGTGAAACATTTACAGAAGAGCAAGCAAAAGACTTCTCATGGATGGAACTTCAAATGAGAGGAAGTCGTTCTTTAAAAGGTGGATTTTTAGTACACTGGTTTTATGGTGGTCTCAATACACAAATAGAACATCACCTCTTTCCAAAAGCTCCAAGATTTAACCTACTTAAAGTACAAAAAATGACAAGAAAATTCGCTAAGAAATATGACATCCCTTATTTTGAAACTACCCCGATCATGGCATATGTCCAAATTAATGATGCCTTAAAAGAGTATTGATATTTATGTTATAATAATTTAAAAGGAGTATAACATGGCAATAAAAGAAACAATAAAAAATCTATTTGAAAAAGTACTAACTATTGGAACCCCTCCAAAAAAGGAAGTACTGTACAAAGAAGTCGTCAAACGTAAAGCACCTAAAGAGAGTGCAGAAAAACTTGTACTAAATGATATTAAGAACTCTGTTAAAAAAGTATTTTCCCATGAAGATGACTCTGTTGAATTTATGAGAGGTACACCCAATCCTCCTGTTAAAAAAGTAGCAAAAAAGAAAACACCTGCTAAAAAAACAAGTACAAAAAAAACCACCACTAAAAAAACTTCTACAACAAAAAAGACCACTACGACTATAAAGAAAAAAACAACGCCTAGTAAAACTAAAACCACAGAAACCAAAAAGACAACGACTAAAAAAACCCCTGCTAAAAAAGTAGCAACTCAAGAGGCATTAGCAAAAAAAGAAACCGTTACAAAAACTACGAGTAAAAAAGCTACCACTAAAACATCAAGTACAAAAAAGCCTGCTACGAAAAAGAGTAGTGACACAAAAGCAGCAACCGTTAAGAAAAAAGCAACCCCAGCCACAAAAACAACTTCAGATAAAAAAACCACAATCAAAAAGAAAGTGGCAACAAAAAAAGCACTCGCAGCAAAAAAGTCGCCTGCTCCAGCAAAAAGTTCTAAAAGAGATGAAAAGATTGCTCTTTACATCAAAGATATCAAAAAACACTATGGGGAAGTAGATGAGTCATTTGTAGCCATCATTGTCAAAAACCTTGGTCCAGCTATCTATAGAAGAGATGCAGAGCTTGTTTCGTGTTCTGACCCAAAAGAATTAGATACAGTAAGAAGAAACTTTCTTGTAAAAAAACTAGGCATTGATGCAAGTAAAGGTGTACTAGATGCGGCTATTCAAGATGTTTGTACAGAACTTAAAGGTGTACGTACAAAATACCGAGCTACTTTCTACTATAGCCTTGCTAAGAAGTTTAAAAAAGAGTCGGTACTTAGCTAATCATCTTCAGAAGGAACCTCTTGTTCCTTCTTATTTCTTAACATCGTCAAATACAAATCTTCTACTTTTTTACGTGCCCAAGGCGTCTTCCTTAAGAACTTCAAGCATGACTTTATACTAGGATTATTATTAAAGCAATTTATTTTTATGAGCATATCTAAAGTTTCCCAACCATAATGTGCTTCTAACTCTTCTAGAACTTGTACCAGTTTCACCCCATGCATCGGGTTATTTTTATGTTCGTTATTTTCCATTTTCACCTATTTCGCATTTGCAATAATTTGTTGACTTATCTGTTTTTTACTATGTTTACTTTCAGCATCTAATTCACCCACTAAATCTGCACGTATAAAAATAGTTAACTTTGCTAAAGCATCCGATACTATATCTGCATCTTCTATACTTACATTTTTATCTTTCGCTATTTTTTCATTAAAGACATTTAAAAAATTCCTATACTCTTTGAGTACAGCAGGTGAAGCAAAAATAGCTAACCTATGTGTATGAAAACGTAATGTAGTCAATTGATTTTCACTCACTTCATCTAATAACATTATCTCTTCTATAGTATCTATAAGATTTTGATAGGTTTGTGTTTTTAGTTCTATAAATTTAACACTTTGTTCTTTTTCAAGTTCAACAGAAGTCTGCTTGTTTAAAAGCATCGCAGTAATCAATATCGTGGCAATCGTACCTAATACGATAAGTAATATCTCTTGAGTAAAAGGCATACTATCTGTAAAGTTATATGCCAAACGTAGGAAGAAATATCCTCCTACAAAGACTATAGCACTCAGTAGCATCAAGATGCTATTATTTTTTAACCACTCTTTCATGCTACCCTTTTATTGTTTATTTGACAGAGATACTCTTTGCTTTTCGTGACTCCTCTTTTTCTAGTGTCACATAGAGTCTACCCTCTTCATATTTTGCTTCCACCTTTGAGGTGTCTATCCCCTCTGGGAGTACAAAACTTCTGCTAATCATACCAAAATTACTCTCACAAAGATAGTAATCTTCTTGACGTACTTCATTTTTCATTTTGCGTATGGCTTTAATGGTTAAAATATTATCTTCAACCTGAAGCTCAATATCCTCTTTTTTGACTCCTGGCAAATCTATCTCTATTTTAAAGGTATCATTACCTTTTTTAGCCAAGTTAGCAAAAGGCAGATGACTCGCCACATTGGCAAAAGCATCTTTGGCTACTTCAATGCCATGTTCAATTTTTTCTTCAACATTGTTTCCTAGTTCTTTCACTGTATTGACTAGTTCCATCGTAAGCTCCTTTATTTTATCTCTATTTTTTTAGGTTTGGTATCTTCCTCTTTTAACTTAGGAATAATCACTTCAAGTACACCATCATTTGACTCTGCATGAATGTTCTCAACATCTATTTTTTCAGGAAGTGTAAAACTTCTACTAAACTTTCCATAGAGTGACTCTACTTTATAGTAGTCCTCTTCTTTG
>JAMONG010000210.1 GCA_027066595.1 Sulfurovum sp. | reverse complement strand
TCGATCTTGCTCTTTATAGTAACGCTTGAACACTTTACTTGGATACTTGATACCCTTACCTGTATCTAATATAGTTAAAATGCCATTTTCATAGTCTATTATCACTTTACCTTTAGCCCTATTGTATTTCCCTGCGTTAGAGAGTAAATTATCTATGATACGTATAAAGGCATCTTTATTGGTCTCTAGTAGGGTCTTGTCTATGTTACTACTAAACATTACATCTGGATACAGTGTCATAAAATATGCCATACGATTTGAAATCAAAGTACCTAAATCAAATACTTCTGATTGCGTAGGTATCTCTTTTAAGAAGACTTGTAAGTTATTTTGCAATGATAAAATACTCTCTATATTATTTTCAAGTCTGTGGATCTTTTGATTTTCCCCTATTTCCCGTTTAAACAGGCTCAAATTTATTTTCATTGAGCTAATAGGCGTGTTAAAATCATGTAATATATCTTTTACAAATTCTTCATTGAGACGTAAAGCCTTTCGTAAGGGAGTAAGTGCATAAAGTGCAAAAAGAAAAGAGACAAGCGTTGAAAACAAAGAATAGAGTAAAAATTTATATTTTATCTTATCTTCAAGTTTTGCTACTCTTACTTGGTAACTCTTTTGAGGATAAATGACTTGCATAAGATACTTATCGGCGGTGGGGACTTTAAAATAGCTGTAAAAATCACCTTTTTTATAGAGTATATTCTCCTCTTTATCTTTTTCTCTATCGACAAAATCTGTACTCAACCCATCACATTCAATGGTGAAAGCACAAAGTTTCATTTCAACATGAATCTTCTCTTCTATCTCTAGTTTTTTTACATTATATTCATGCCAAAAATTAATCGCTAAAAGCACCTCTAAAAGTATAAAGAAAATCAAAAAACTTTTAAGAAATGACTCTAGTTCATATGTTTTCAATCATATACCCTTGTCCCCGAATATTTTTAATCTCTATGCCCAGTTTACTTTTAAGTTTTGCAAGGTTTACACGCAGTGCATTTGCAGAAGGATTTTCTAAGCACTCCATCAACGTAAATGCATCAACAATCTTATTTTGCTGTGTTATAAGTAGATGAAAAAGATTTTGTTGTACTGTCCCTAACCCAACTGTTTGAGAGCCCTTTTTGAGTAGTTTTGTAGTAGGATTGTAACATATATCTTCTAAGGTTAAAAGCGTCTCTTCTTGCTGGTATTTACTTCTAATACGAATCACAAGCTCTTCAGGGTCAAAAGGCTTTTTTATATAGTCATCTGCCCCTATTTTAAACCCTTTCGCAATAGAGTTAATATCACTTAATGCAGTAATGTACATTGCAGGTGTCGTATCTCCTGCATTTTTTAGCTCTGAAAGTACATCAAAGCCATTCACCTCAGGTACATTAATATCTAAAATATATAAATCATAAGTTTGGGAAAAAGTAAGGTCAAAAACCTCTGTACCACGGTGTGCAGTATCTACATTGTAGCCCTCAAGCTCTAAAAACTCTTTCAAGCTTGTGCATAATATTTGGTCATCTTCAAGTAATAGTATCTTCATAATACTACAGTATACAAAAGTTGTATTAAGCGAGTGTTACTTCTCCTCATCCTTATTTTTATCTTTACTCTTTTTAGGACTTTTCAAGACAAAATAAAATGCCACTAGTATCAATCCATAGGCAACATAATAATAAATGTTATCACTCTTTGGCATTAGTTTACCTCCATAATTTTATCACCAGATTTTACAATGGTATATTTTTTTTCTATCTCTTTGACATCACTCTCATCGGTGATAATAATAGGTGTGATAATATCTTTTGCGTGCTCTTTGATATAGCCAAGGTCAACCTCAACGATAAGATCACCCACTTTTACCTCATCACCCTCTGAAGCAACACGCGTAAAACCTTTACCATCAAGAGCCACCGTTTCAAGCCCTATATGTACCATCACCTCCAAATCTTTGTCACTTTTGATACTATAGGCGTGATTGGTTGAAAATATTTTACTTACCACACCGTCTATAGGAGCAGTAAATTGATTGCCAATAGGCATCACCGCCACACCATCACCTACCATCTTTTGAGAAAACACTTCATCATCTACTGATTCTAGTGTGACTATCTGCCCATCTACTGGTGCATAAATGTCTCTTACTTTACGTTTTAAAAATCCGAACATGTATATTTCACTTCTCCATTGATTATTGTACTTATGATACTAAAGTTTTCATCAAAAACCACTATATCAGCATCATACCCTATTTTGAGTTCACCTTTTTTAATGTCTAGTCTCTTGGCTGGTATACTTGTCACAGCGTTAACAAGTTCTATCAAATGCATGTCGGTATGTTTTGACATATTTAAAAGAGCTTCATTCATCTTCAACACTGAACCCGCTAAAGTGCCATCCTCTAACAGAGCTTTGCCCTCAGAGACTTCTACTTTTCTACCACCTAAGTCATAAGAGCCACACTTCATACACCCTGCTCTCATAGCATCGGTGATAAGTATGAGTTTGTCACCTTTTAACTTATGTGTTAATGAAAGTGTACTTGGATGGGTATGCACAAGGTCAGCGATGATGTCACAACTTACATCAGAATCAAACACAGCACCCACAAGACCTGGTTTACGATGATGATAGCTAGGCATAGCATTAAAAAGATGTGTTACATGAGAAATACCCCAAGTAAAGCTCTCTAATGCCTTATCATAGCTTGTATCAGAGTGTCCGATGCTAAGTATGATATGAGGATACATTTTTGTCATCTGCTTTACAAAATCTTCAGCCCCCTCTACTTCAGGAGCAAGGGTTATCATCTTTACTTCAGACATATAGTTTTTTATGAGTTCAAAGTTTGGTGTTTGTACATAGTTTTTATCTTGTGCACCATGTTTAGAGACATTAATAAAAGGACCTTCAAGATGAATACCTATTATGTTTGCTCCTGTGACCTTGGAGCTATAATTTTGAATATTTTGTAAAGCATTGTCAATAGCTTGTGTTGACATCGTCATCGTTGTAGCAAGAAAAGAAGTTGTACCTGTTTGAAGGAGGGTAGTGGAGAGTATCTCTAAAGCTTGGTGTGTTGCATCCATCACATCTGCACCACCAGAGCCATGTATATGTAAGTCAATAAACCCTGCACTCACATAAGCACCTTTAGCATCGATAATTTCTATCTCATCACTATTGGAAAGCATAATATCATCAACAATGTCAATAATCTTAGTGTCAAATAAAAGTATCTTATCGTCTACTATCTCATCCCCAAGGATGAGTCTAGCATTGAGAAGTGCTGTGATGTTATGCATCTTCTCTTAAATTTTCTTTGAGTACACGTTTAAGTACTTTACCTGTTGCATTTTTAGGAAGCTCAACAATGGTATGTATTTGCTTTGGAATCTTGTAGTTTGCAAGATGCTCCCTCATATATTTCTTTAGCCCTTGCTCATCTATAGATTTGACATCCACGGAAAGTTCGATGTAAACTATCGGAACTTCTCCACTTTTTTCATCGATAATACCAATCACTGCTGAAGCACCTACACCCTCATAAGCATCAATCACCTCTTCTATCTCACGAGGGTAAATGTTAATCCCTTTAGAGATAATAAGATCTTTTTTTCTATCTACGATAAATAAAAAGCCTTCATCATCCATATATCCCATATCACCCGTGAGCAACCAACCATTCACGATAGCCTCATCTGTAGCACTTGGACGATTTAAATACCCTTGCATGACATTATCACCTCTAACGATGATATCTCCTATCGTACCACGATGAACCTCACTCATCTCTTCATCAACAATCTTCATTTCATAGCCATAAAGTGCCGTACCGACTGAACCTGCCTTTTGTTTTTTAAAGGTGTTCATACATACAGCGGGACTTGCCTCAGAAAGCCCATACCCCTCTAACAATGTTGCACGTTTAAACTTTTTTGACATAGCATCAAGTGTTTTTGGCTGTAAAGCAGCTGCCCCAGAGATAAAGGCACGAATTTTATTAAACCACATAAAGTACCAAGGAAGTTTTGCTTTTGCTAAAGCATTATAAACATCAGGAATACCAAAGAAGAGTGTCACACGTTTTGTCAATGTCTGTTTAAAGATATTTGAAAAAGGTTGAATAGACTGGATAATCACAATACTTGCCCCTACATAAAGTGGTAACATCACCCCAATAGCAAAGGTAAACGAGTGAAACATTGGTAAAAATACGATACCTCTGTCTTTTGGTTTTACATTTATGGTTCTACGTCCAGAGTCTGCGTTGGAAAGAATGTTTTTATTACTTAACATCGCACCTTTAGGTTTACCTGTTGTCCCTGAAGTGTAAATAATCACTGCCGTGTCATCTAAACTTCTAGCAGCACTTTCTATACTTTTCTCTTCTTCAAGTGCATCAGAGAAACGTAAATGTTTTTCTCCCACAGCAACCTCACCACCTTCCCACAAAATAAAATTACACAGTTCACTTGCTTCAGAACCATTGACAACTTTATCGTGTATCGCTGAAGCGATAAGTACAGAACTGCCACTGTCTTCTAAAATATAACTCAACTCTTCGGATTTTAAAAAGGTATTGATAGGTACAAGTACGGCACCTAACTTAGAGACTGCAAAAATAGCATAGATAAACTCTGAAGAGTTACGTAAAAAAAGAGCCACTTTATCACCCTCTTTTACACCTTGAGATGCGAGGTATGCTGCAAGCTTATCTACAGATGCCGCTATCTCCGCATAGGTGATTTTATCGTCACCTTGGAGAAGTGCTGTTTTATTTTTACGCTTCTTTGCTTGAAAAGTAATTAACTCATAGAAGTTATTAAACTTATATTCCATCTTAGAACTCGTACAGTATGCCCACAGTAGTTAAGTATGCACCACCTCCTGAAAAACTACCACCATTAGCTAACACAGGATTATTCGTTATTGTGCTACCTGGTTCAATCTTAATGGCTTCCTTACTATCATACAAGAAAGCAACACCCCATGAAAGGTTCTCTGTTTGCTGATAATTGAAACCCATTGAGAATAGTTTGGCATCTGTGTCTGGTGTTTCAAATCCTAATGTATTTGCAGGTACAGGAGACTCATCTATCGCAAAACCCATCATAGCAGTTATTTTATTGTCCATTTTAACCGTTGCCCCAAGTCTAAAGGTATTCGTGTCTTTCCAGTTTTTAGGTATTGGCGTATCGAAAAATGGCGTTAACCCTCCAATACTAGCCCCTCCATATTCAAAATCTAAATTTTCATAGCTTGACCAAAAAGTTCTTTCGTAGTTAAACTCTAAAGTAAATCTTTTTTGCCATGTTTTAGAGATAGCAAGGTTTAAACTTGCTGGTAGTGGCACAGATACCGTAGCATCTCCATCATAAACGACATTAGCCCCCGAAGAAAGTTTTGCATTTCCCTCTTGATCCAAATCAATATTTGAACGGTATGTTACCGCAAGATTAATATCTGGCGTTGGCTTATACATCATTGCTAGATTGTAACCAAACTCAAAAGTATCGCCTTCCATATCACGAGAGATACGTCCTGTACTTTTTACTATCCCTTCACTATAGATAAGTCTTAATCCCCCTGCTATACTAAAGTTATCAGCAAGCTTATACGAGATATTGGGATTTACCTCTATGACTTTAAGTGTAAACTCTTCAACAAATGACTTTTGAGGTTGACTTTCCCATCTTTTAGTCAATCCTCCAGGGACTACCATACTCACACCCCATCTAAAATCTCCCATAGCTTCTGAGACATAATGGAAAAATGGAATAGGTATATTTTCTACTTCAGACTTACCAGAATATGGATCTATTAAAGTATACACATTTGAAGGAAGGTGTACCAATGTAACACCCCCTTCTACATAACTTTTACTCGCATCTAAAAAACTCATATTCGCAGGGTTATCATAGTTGGCATCTGCCCCTGTAGTATAGGCAACATTAGCCCCACTCTTTGCCATGGAATTAAGTGATTGCTCAGGGATTTTATACCCTCCTGCCATCACTACTGAACTTACTACTGCACTAAGTGCTATACCTTTTACTAATCTTTCCATCTCTCTTCCTTCTATTTTATTTTCCTCTGTTTAGGGAAATCCCATAAACACTATCCTCTTATCACAGTTCATACAATGTTGAACTTACCTTAATACTCACCTAAGTATTAAAATAAGCCCAAAAAAGTGTATTACGCTTCTACCAAATCGTAAAGTGCTTGTATCTCTTCGGCCCAAATACTCTCGTCTATTGTCTCTAATATCAAGGGGATATCATCCATACGCTCATCATTCATAATGAATTTAAAGGCATCCCAACCTATCTCACCAAGTCCAAGTGAATGGTGTCTATCTACACGAGACCCAAGAGGTGGTTTAGAATCATTAATATGCATCCCCATCAAATACTCAAAGCCCACGATACGTC
This sequence comes from Sulfurovum sp., assembly GCA_027066595.1. Taxonomy (GTDB): domain Bacteria; phylum Campylobacterota; class Campylobacteria; order Campylobacterales; family Sulfurovaceae; genus Sulfurovum. Next base: position 1,823 of record JAMONG010000210.1, on the reverse strand, counting down.
CAAAAGCATCCATCGTTTCATCATACGCTTCTCTTGTACGTAAATCATATCCAGCTGTAAAAGTATGACAAGTATCAAGACAGATACCCACACGGCTCTTGTCCTCTATCTTGTCGATGATATGCCCTAAGTGTTCAAACTTATACCCAAGGTTTGAGCCTTGCCCTGCAGTATTTTCTATAACAAGTTTTACATTGCTATCTTTCGTAGCATCCATGGCTCTGTTCATAGACTCAGCGATGACATCTAAACAACCCAGTTCAGCTTGCATAAGTTTGTCCATATATTCAGGGTCTTTTTTAGGTATTTTGACCAAGTGTGAACCAGGGTGAAAATTGAGTCTATCCAGCCCCAAAATATGACAACGCTCTAACTCATCTATAAACGCTTCACGAGATTTTTCAAGTTTTTCTACTTCAGGGTGTCCAAGATTAATAAGATAAGAGTCATGGGGTAAAATATGTTTAGGCAAGATACCTGATTTTTCTAAGTTTTGATGAAAAGCATCAATCGTTTTTGTTTCTAGAGGTTTAGCCACCCATTGTCTTTGGTTTTTAGTAAATAGAGCAAATGCCTTAGCACCTATAGCCATAGCATTAAGTGGTGCGTTATCTACTCCTCCACTAGCACTTACATGTGCTCCTACAAATTTCATGAACCCATCCTCTTCATTTTAATCAAAATATTATTGATTGTATCATGAAAAATAACTTCTTTATTTAAAACCTTGTAGTGTATATTATATTTATCTGTCTCTCCAATACTTTGGGTAAAGCCGTTACTTTTTTTCATCAATCCTTTTGCCTTAAATATTGGTTTTCCACTAAAAATATTCCCTAGTATCTCATCAGGATATGTCTCACTTAACACTTCTTTGTTAAAACGTTTTTTAGTCATGCATGCTAAAAAACTCATACATACATTTTTGGATGATATTTCCAAAGTCATAAGTGCTTTTCCACTCCCATATATTTCTATTTTCACTTCATCACTATTTGTATACATAAACCCTAAATCTGCATACTTTAAAGAAGGTGTTTTAAAAACAATAAAAACACTTGTCTGTTTCTTGTATTCCTTATGGGTACAGCTATTAAGTAATATAAGTGTAAAAAATATAAACAATAATTTTATATAGGGTAACATTTTATTTATTTCCTTGGTTTTAACAAATTATACTCTAATTTAAGAGTGATTTAAGCACCCTATATATATAATTCCGTCCACAAGTTGCAAATGGCCCCTTCGTCTAGCGGTTAGGATCCATGGTTTTCATCCATGTTACAGGAGTTCAATTCTCCTAGGGGTCACCACTTGTTACTTTTTTATGTTGGCCCCTTCGTCTAGCGGTTAGGATCCATGGTTTTCATCCATGTTACAGGAGTTCAATTCTCCTAGGGGTCACCAACAAATCACTCTTTTTATAGTATAATATACAATCATTTAAAATTTTACTATAATACCCTAAAAAAGAGTTCCTCTATGATTCGTATATTTTACTTTATTATGCTATTTCTATTGCCCCTTTATGCTCTCTCCTCTACTATGTACACTGTAAAACTTGCTGTTTATAAAAATGAAAAGGCTCTCAACAAACAATTAAAAAAGTTTTCTCCAGCTATACGTAAAACGATTATTATTGAAAAAATTAAAAAACGATACAAAGTCAAAACCTTATCGACCAAAAATAAAAAACTATTGGATACCCTTTTACCTGCCTATAAAAAAGTTTTTCCTGATGCGTCTATCCATAAGGTTCCCTCTCCTAAAATAATAAAAGTTAAACCAAAAATAGAAAAAAAGTCTCCTCAAGAAAATAACAG